>JANLXD010000136.1:0-4581 GCA_031364935.1 Candidatus Eiseniibacteriota bacterium | reverse complement strand
TCTTCACCTCGGTCGGCGATCCGCGCCTGGCCGCGGGCACGACGCCGGGAGGCGCCCGCGTGGTGATCCCGGTGGAGGAGGAGCGGTCGAGCCGCTTCGAGGGCGCGCTCGGCGTGGCGCGGGAAGGGGGCGTGACCGGGCTGGTCGATCTCGCGCTCGGAAACATCGCGGGGAGCGGCCGCGCCGCGGGGCTCCGATGGTTCGGCCCGGGGAACGGCCGCTCGGAGTACGCGGCGCGCTACCGCGAGCCGTCCCTCTTCGGCCGCAGCGCGGACGCGACGATCGCGCTGGAGGCCCAGGTGGCCGACTCGCTCTTCACGCAGACGCGCTGGTCGCTCGCGGTGGGGCTGCGCCCCGGCCCCGGCACCCGCGCTTCGCTCGCCCTGGTCCGGAGCGGCAGCGTCTTCTCGGGACTGGCGCGCGGCTCCAGCGCGACCTGGTCGCTCGCGGGCCAGGCCGCCGTGGACCGGCTCCGCCCCGCGATCAATCCGACGCGCGGCTTCCGCGCGGCCGCCACCGCCGAGGGGGGAAGCCGCGAGGAGCGCTTCCCGGGTCTTTCCGCCTCGCGCCGCGGGCTCTTCCGCGGCGACGTCGCGCTCGAAGGCGCCTTTCCAGGAGGACCGCGCCGCGCGGTCGTCGTGAGCGCTCGCGGCCGCGGCGCGTTTCTCGGGGGGGACGCGTTCCCGGCGGAGGAGCTCTACTTCGTCGGGGGGAGCGAGGGGCTTCGCGGGCACCGCGACCGGGCCTTTGCCGGGAGCCGCGTTGCCGCCGCCTCGATCGAGCACCGCTGGATCACCGACGACAACGGCGGGCGGCTCTATCTCTTCACCGACGCCGCGCGGCACGAGCTCGGCGCGACGCTCCACAACGGAGTGATCTCCCTCGCGCCCTCGTCCGGGGCGGGATCCCTCGCGCGAACGGTGTTGAGCCCGGGGTGGGAGTTCGGCTACGGTGCCGGGCTCCGGACCAAGATGGCGTCCGGCCTCGTCGGTCTCGAGCTCGGTTTCGCCCCGGGCGAGCCGCTCCGGAGGGCCACGATTCACGTCCGCTACGCGAGCACCTGGTGATCCCACTCCGCGTCCCGTCATGGCGCCCGGAGTGACTCCGGCGCGCGGCGTGAGCCCGGCGCGGCGTGCCGCCGAGCTTCGCCGGGAGATCGAGGAGCACGACCACCGCTATTACGTGGTGGGCGAGCCGTCCATCTCCGACCAGGAGTACGACGCGCTCCTCCGCGAGCTGCGCGATCTCGAAGAGGCCCACCCCGAGATCGTCACGTCCGGCTCTCCCACGCGCCGGGTGGCGCGCGGGCTCCTGCCCGGATTCCCCTCGGTGCGCCACGTCACTCCCATGCTCAGCCTGGACAACACGTATTCGCTGGAAGAGCTGGAGGAGTTCGACGCCCGCGTGCGGAAGCTGTTGCGCACCGAGTCGGTCGACTACGCGATCGAGCCCAAGGTGGACGGCGTCGCCGTCGCCCTCCGCTACGAGGAGGGGGTTTTCGCGCTCGGGCTGACCCGCGGCGACGGGGAGCGGGGCGACGACATCACGGCCAACCTCCGCACGATCCGCTCCATTCCGCTCCGGCTCCGCGGCACGCGCGTGCCGCCGCTCCTCGAGGTGCGGGGCGAGGTCTTCATGGAGACGAAGGCGTTCGAGCGAATGAACCGCCGGCGCGAGGAGGCCGGCGAGAAAGCCTTCATGAATCCGCGGAACGCCACGACCGGGAGCCTCAAGATGCTCGATACCGCGGAAGTCGCGCGGCGCCCGCTCCAGATCTTCGTCTACCAGCTCGCGGCGGCGCGGCGGCTCGGCTTCGAGACGCACTCGGAGGCTCTCGGGCGCCTCGCGGAGCTGGGCTTCCGCGTGAACTCCGACAACGCCCGGGCGAGCGGCTTCGACGCGCTGCGGCGCTTCTGCGAGCGATGGGAGAAGAAGCACGAGTCGCTGGCGTACGGAGCCGACGGGCTGGTCGTCAAGGTGGACTCGCTCCGCGAGCAGGAGCGGCTGGGCGTCACCTCGAAGAGCCCCCGCTGGGGGATCGCGTACAAGTTCGGGGTCACCGAAGCTGAAACGACGCTGGAGAAGATCGAGCTTCAAGTCGGCCGCACCGGCGTGGTCACGCCGGTCGCCCTGCTCGCGCCGGTCGCGCTCCTCGGCACGGTGGTGAAGCGCGCCACGCTCCACAACTTCGACGAGCTGGAGCGGAAGGACATCCGCGAGGGGGACCGCGTCGTGATCGAGAAGGGGGGCGAGGTGATCCCCAAGGTGGTGCGGGTGATTCCCAATCCGAGTCGCGCGCGCCGCGCCCCACCGTTTCCGGTGCCGAAGAAGTGCCCCGTCTGCGGCGAGCCCCTGGCGCGTGATCCGGAGCAGGCGGCCGTCCGCTGCGAGAATCTTCTCTGCCCCGCGCAGGTGCGGCGCCGGATCATCCACTGGGGAAGCCGGAGCGCGCTGGACATCGAGGGGCTGGGCGAGAAGACCGTGGATCTCCTGGTCGACGAGAAGCTGATCGCCGACCCGGTCGACATCTACGACCTCGATGTGGAACAACTCGTCCCGCTGGAGCGGATGGCGGAGAAGTCCGCGTCCAATCTCGTCGCCGCCATCGCGGCCTCGAAGAAGGCGCCCCTGGAGCGGCTGATCCACGCCATCGGCATCCGCCACGTCGGGAGCACCGTGGCGCGCCTCCTCGCGGAGCGTTTCCGCTCGCTGGAAGCGGTGGCCGAGGCCGGCGAGGAGGAGCTGTCCGTCGTCTCTGGAATTGGCCCCGAGATCGCGGGGAGCGTCGCCGCGTTTTTCCAGTCGCGCGAGGGAAAGAAGCTCCTCCGGGGCCTCCTCGAGCGCGGCGTCGCCGGCACGCCGCCGGAGCGGCGGCCGAAGCCGGAGACGGGTCCCTTCGCGGGCAAGACCTTCGTCCTGACGGGCTCCATGTCGCTCCCGCGCGAGGAGGCGGAGCGGCTGATCCTCGAGGCCGGAGGGCGCGTCACGGGGTCGGTGAGCAAGCGGACCGACGTGGTGATCGCGGGCGAGGATGCCGGGTCCAAGCTGGAGAAGGCGCGCTCCCTCCGCATCGAAGTCTGGGACGAATCCCAGTTCCGCTCCGCGCTCGCGGAGGCGGGCGTCGCCCCCTAGGCGCCCGCGTTGACTTCCCGCCCGCGGTCCCGTAACTTCGCTTGCAGCTTCGGGTGAGCGCCCGCCCGTGACCATGACCATCGCCCAGCAGTCCCTTCCATCTTCCGTCGAGTTGGCCTTCGCGCGCCTCGAGCGCGAGCTGGCGGGCTTCGAGCGGCGGGAGGGGCAGCTCGACATGGCGGCCCGGTGGAGCGAGACCCTCGAGCGCGGCGGCACGATCGCCGTCGAGGCGCCGACGGGCGTGGGGAAATCGCTGGCGTACCTGATGCCGGCGCTCCTCCACCGCGCGCGCGGATCGGGTCCGATTCTCGTCAGCACGCACACGAAGGCGCTTCAAGATCAGCTCGCGCGGCGCGACGTCCCGCTCGCGCTCCGCGCGGCCGGGCTGGGACTCCGCGCGACGACGCTCCTGGGTCGCGCGTCCTATCTCTGCCGCCGGCGGGCGCAGGCGCGCCTGACCCAGCAGCGCCTCTTCGCGTTGAAGGACGCCGGGGGTCCGGGGCTGGATGACAGCGCGTTCGAGCAGCTCACCGAGTGGGTCGGGCGCACGGCGACGGGCGTCCTCGAGGAACTGCCGGCTCTGGGCGTCCACGCACCGCCGGGGCTCCTCGCGGACATCGCCTCGGATCCTTTCGTGTGCGCGGGGAGCGGGTGCGAGCCGGCGACCGGATGCTTCGCCAAGGCCGCGCGCCGCGAGGCGCGCCGCGCCGACCTGGTCATCGTGAACCATGCGCTGCTCCTGTCCGATCCGGGACTCCGGGGGACCCTGTTGGCCGAATCCGGCGCGTTGATCCTCGACGAAGCCCATCATCTCGAGCGCGTGGCCCGCGAGCAGCACGGCGTCTCGCTCGGCGCGGCGGACCTGGCGCGCCTGGCGGGACGCACCGACGCGAAGACCGGCGCGCTCCGCCTCCTGTCGCGCGCGATTCGCCGGGGCTCGCAGGGCGCCGCCGCGGCGGCCGCGCTCGCCGAAGCGGACCACGCCCTGCGTCCCGTCCTCTTGCACGCGACGGAAGTGGCGCGCGACCTGGAGTCGGTCCTGCCGCCAGGCACCGCGGCCGCGCTCTGGCCGCGCGGCGTCGATCTCGCGAGCGTGAGCCCCGAGGCCGTGGACCGGCTGATCGAGGCGATCGGCCGGCTTATCCGCGAGGTGGGCGACCCATATCTGGGCGGTGCCGTAGCCGGTGTAGCCCTCCCCCTGATCGGGGCGGACGACGAGGACATCGTTGGCGATCTCCTCGGGCGTGCGCGGATCGACGCCGTCGTCGGCGACGAAGGCGAGCTTGCGCCCGTCGCGGCTGAAGCCGTGTCGGCCGTAGAACCCGTCGTTGAAGACACGACCGTAAGGTTTGTCGGGGCCGGCGAGCGGGACGGCCTTCCCCCCCGCAGCGGACACGAGCCAGACGTCGGTAGCGGTGGCCGGTCGCGTCTGCGCTTGCGGCTGACGGG
>JANLXD010000122.1:0-2680 GCA_031364935.1 Candidatus Eiseniibacteriota bacterium | reverse complement strand
TCGAGAGCTTCGATCGGCGCGGCCCTCTCCAACCTGGGGCCGGACATCTCCTATATCGACGTGGATCAGTCCGATCCGCTCGGCCGGAACGTCCGGATCGGAGCGGCCTACTCGCCGTTCGAAACGGAAACGCACCGGGTGCTGATCGCAGCCGACGCGACGCGGTTCCTGATCCCCGGCCGCACGCTCGCGGTCGACGTATGGGACGCGGGGGCTGAGTACGAGTTCAACCGGCTCATCGCCCTTCGCGCCGGGTATATCAGCGATCCTCGCGGCGACGTCACCGACTTCACGTTCGGGATGGGCCTCAACTATCGCGGCATCCGGTTCGACTACGCGTCGGTGCCGCAGTCGAGCTTTCTGGACCGCGTGAGCCGCTTCACGGTCGGCTACCACTTCTAAGATCGATCCAGTGCGGCTCGTGTTCGCCGGCACGCGCCCCGCGCTCCTTCTTCGAATCATCGGCGTCCTCATCGGGAGCCAGGCCCTGCTTGCGGGTCTGGCTCCTTCTGTGTCCGCGTCCACCGACCGCCCGCGAAACCAGCTCAAGATTGCCCGCCCGCCGGCGCCCGCGGCCCGTCCGGCGCCAGGGTCGGCGGCGGCCCGCCGCATGGAGCGAGCGTGGGCATTCCCACATCACCTGGGAGCCGCGAGGCGCGATCCGTGGATCACCGGCGGCCGTCCGCCGCTTCTGTCTCCCTCCCTGGGCACCGGGCAGCTCGCGCGCACGGTCGCGTTCGCGGGGGTGCCGGAGACCGTGCGCGTGCTCGGGCTGCGGATCGATTTCCAGACGGACCGCCTGGGGACGCAGACCACCACCCCGGACGGACGCTTCGACTTGCGGGATGGGAAGGCGCTGGGCATCCCGATCGATCCGCCGCCCCACAACCGGGCCTTCTTCGGGTCCCATCTGGAAGCCCTGGCGCGGTACTGGAAATTCGCCTCGTACGGCAACCTCGTCATCGAGTACGACCTCTATCCCAAGAGCGACACGCTGACGTACCGCCTCGGTGACACGGCGGACTACGGTCCGTGGACGCTGGGGCAGGCCTCGTTCGCGGAGGCGCAGCGCTTCTTCAAGGAAGCGATCCAGAAGGCGGACCAGACCGACTCGATTCCGTTCGGCGATTTCGACGTGGTCACCCTGTTCCACGCCGGGTCCGACTTCCAGACCGACCTCCGCGGCGACAGCCCCCGCGACTTCCCGACGTTTCAGATCAACCTGGAGGATTCGGTCACCGTGAACGGCGGGACGGTCGCCATTTTCGGCGGGGTCGTGATGCCCGAGACCGAGAACCAGGACGGCTACCTGAGCGCGCTGAACGGGACGATGGCGCACGAGTTCGGCCACACGCAGGGGCTCGTCGACCTCTACGACATCAACACGTTTTATCCGGCCGTGGGGATCTGGAGCAACATGGACTCGGGGTATCTCCTCACGACTCTCGTCCAGGATCAGAAGACCGGGGCGATTTCCGAGGCGTCGGGGGTGATCCCGACCAGCCTCGACCCGTGGAGCAAGGTTCTCCTCTGGCCCGACAAGCTCGACCTGTTCGACCCGGGCCGGAGGGACAGCACCACGCTCCGCGCCACCGAGCTCGCCGACCGGATCCTCTACGTCCCGCTCGGAGGAGACGAGTACTACCTGATCGAGAACCGCGAGACCGACTTGAACGGCGACAACACGGTCTACCTGGACCGCGATTCGACGACGAACGTGATCCAGGGTCCGGGACTCTCGAGCGCCGACCTCGCCGACTCGCTGGGCGACAAGGAATACGACTTCCTCCTGCCGGGGCAGGGGATTTTGGTCTGGCACATCGACGACACGGTGATCTTCGGCGCGAACATCCCTCCGGACGGCGGCATCAACTCCAACCCCGCGAGGCGGGGCGTCGACGTGGTCGAGGCGGACGGCATCGAGGACATCGGCAATCCCGACTCACGCTGGTTCTTCGGCGGCCCCTACGACCCGTACTTCGTGGGGAACCACACGCGGCTCGCGCCCGACACCAGTCCCTCGACGGCGACGAACGACGGGGCGCAGAGCCACGTCGAGATCAACGTCGGCTCGCCCGCCGGCGTCGACATGGAGATCGGGATCCGCTCCGACTGGCGCGCGCTCGGCTGGCCGGTGTTCACGCGGTTCGGGTTGAGCGGCGATCCGCCCACGTACGGCAGCCTGCGGCGCGACGGAAACCGGAACGTGGTGGCTTCGGCGGACAGCGTGATCCTCGCCTGGATGTCGAACGGAGAGCCCTTCTACACCGCGAACGACGATGGCCGCTTCGCGCTGCTTCCGGCGCCCATTCGCGTGCCGGTGCTCCTGGCCGACAGTCTCTTCCGATCGAACCCGCTCTCGCTCCACGGCGCTGCCGTGGTGGCCACCGCCGAGGACGGCGGCGTCTACGCGTTCCGCGCGAACCCCCGCGACTCGGTCTCGTCGGCGCCGCTCGCCGGCTGGCCTCCCTCGCTGGGCGCCGGCGTCACCGCGACCACCGCGCCCGCGCTGAGCCCCTTGGGCGAGGTGCTGGTGGGCGCGAGCGACGGGCGGATCTTCGCGATCGCGGGGGCGGACAGCGTGTTCTTTCCACCGTTCGTCTCGGCGATCTCGGACACGCTCCGCGTGGGCGCGGTGCGTGTGGCGCAGCCTGTCGTCGGCAATCTCGCCGTCGGGCGG
>JANLXD010000118.1:0-4693 GCA_031364935.1 Candidatus Eiseniibacteriota bacterium | reverse complement strand
CTCGGTCACTGGGGGACGACGCCGGGGCTGAATTTTATTTATGTCCACCTCAACCGGCTGATCAAAAAGCATGGCCTGAACGTGATGTACATCTGTGGTCCAGGCCACGGTGGCCCTGGCATGGTCGCGAATACCTATCTGGAAGGAACCTACAGCGAGTTCTATCCCAACGTCTCACAGGACGCCAAAGGGATGGGGAGGCTTTTCTCGCAATTCTCATTTCCCGGCGGCATTCCCAGCCACGCTTCTCCTGAGACTCCCGGTTCTATTCACGAAGGCGGCGAATTGGGTTACTCGCTGATGCATGCTTACGGCGCGGTCTTCGACAACCCCGGTTTGCTGGCAGCGTGCGTGATCGGTGACGGTGAAGCGGAGACCGGGCCGCTCGCGGCCAGCTGGCACTCCAACAATTTCCTGAACCCGGTGCATGACGGGGCCGTCCTTCCCATCCTGCACTTGAACGGCTACAAGATCGCCAGCCCGACCGTGCTGGCGCGGTTAAGCGACGGAGAACTTGCGAGCCTCGTGACCGGTTACGGTCACAAACCGTACTTCGTTGCGGGCGACGATCCCGACACGATGCATGTGCTGATGGCTGGAGCTCTTGACGCCGCGCTTGCCGAGATTCAAACGATTCAGCGCGAGGCGCGTGAACACGGGTTTTCGAAGCGTCCACAGTGGCCGATGATTGTTCTGCGTTCGCCCAAAGGATGGACCGGGCCAAAGGTCGTTGACGGTTTACCGGCTGAGAACTCGTTCCGCTCACATCAGGTCCCGTTGGCAGAGCTGTCGAGCAAGCCCGAACATCTGAAGATCCTGGAAGACTGGATGCGAAGCTACAAGCCTGAGGAACTTTTCGATGAGAGCGGGCGGCTGCTGCCGGAGCTGGCGGAGCTGGCCCCGCAGGGTGAACGCCGTATGGGAGCTAACCCTCATGCCAACGGCGGGCTGCTGCTCAGAGAGCTGAACCTGCCAAATTTCCGCGACTATGCCGTTAGCGTTGCCAAACCGGGGACGGTCGATGCTGAGGCCACTCGCGTGATGGGACGCTTTATCCGTGACGTGATGAACCTCAACGCCGACAGCCGGAATTTCCGCGTGATGGGGCCGGACGAAACCGCCTCGAACCGTCTGGACGCACTCTTTGAGGTGACTGACCGGGTCTTCACCGGAACTACCTTGCCCAGCGATGATCATGTCTCGGCTGATGGTCGAGTGATGGAAGTTCTGAGTGAACACCTTTGTCAGGGCTGGCTCGAAGGCTACCTCCTGACAGGACGTCATGGATATTTAACTGTTATGAAGCGTTTATCCACATCATTGATTCGATGTTCAACCAGCACGCCAAGTGGCTGAAGGTCACCCGCCGCATTCCCTGGCGGCGTCCGATTGCCTCGCTCAACTATCTACTGACCTCGCACGTCTGGCGGCAGGATCACAACGGCTTCAGCCATCAGGATCCAGGATTCATCGACCACGTCGTGAACAAGAAGGCGGAGGTCATTCGAGTCTACCTGCCCCCAGATGCCAATACGCTTCTCTCCGTGACCGATCATTGCCTGCGTAGCCGCAACTACGTGAACGTGATCGTTGCGGGCAAGCAGCCCGAGCTTCAGTGGCTGACGATGGACGAGGCCATCAGGCACTGCACCCTGGGCATCGGGATCTGGGAGTGGGCGAGCAGCGACAAGGGCTCCGAACCCGACGTCGTGCTGGCGTGCTGCGGCGACGTCCCCACGCTCGAGACGCTCGCGGCCGTCGACCTGCTGCGGTCCCTCGCCCCTGATCTCAAGGTGCGCGTCGTCAACGTCGTGGATCTCATGCGGCTACAGCCGGCGAGTGAACATCCGCATGGGCTCAGCGACAAAGAGTTCGACGCGCTTTTCACACCGGACAAGCCGATCATCTTTGCTTTCCACGGCTACCCCTGGCTCATCCATCGCCTGACCTACCGACGTACGAACCATGGAAACCTTCACGTGCGCGGATACAAGGAGGAGGGAACGACGACGACCCCCTTCGACATGACCGTGCTCAACGATCTCGACCGCTTCCATCGCGTGATCGACGTCGCCGAACGCGTTCCTGGCCTTGCTACGCGCACCGCGAAGATTCGGCAAGCAATGCAGGCGAAGCTCGCCGCACACAATGCATACATCCGGACGCACGGGGACGACATGCCGGAGGTTAAACACTGGAGATGGACGCGGTGAGGCGGGTCCTCGTGCTCAACAGCGGCTCGAGCACGCTCAAGTGGGCGCTGCTCGATGCGACGGACGAGTCTACGTTGGCGGGAGGCACCGTTTCATGGACCAGCGTGGGGGAGGTGCGACGCATCGAGCAGATCCAGGCCGTGTTGCGTGGCGCTCCTGAGTTCGACGCAGTTGGCCATCGCATCGTCCATGGCGGGGCACGCTATCGCGAGACGGTGGTGGTAGATGCGTGTGTTCGAGCGGATCTCGAATCGTTGGTCGAGCTCGATCCAACTCATATGCGGCCGGCGCTGGAGGGCATCGACGCCGTCCAGGCCCAGGTTCCCGCCGTCCCGCAATTCGTGGCGTTCGACACCGCGTTTCACGCTACGCTCCCCGCGGCGGCCGCCGGCTACGCCCTGCCCTTCGAGTGGACTGAGAAGTGGGATCTCCGGCGGTTTGGTTTTCATGGCTTGAGTGTCGCCTACTCCGCACAGAGAGCGCGTGAACTGACCGGAGGGGTGGTGCCGCGCCTTGTCGTTTGTCACTTGGGCAGCGGATGCTCGGTCTCGGCCGTGGCCGAAGGACGCTCCGTTGATACGACCATGGGATTCAGCCCGCTCGAGGGACTCATGATGGGGACCCGATCCGGTTCAGTCGATCCGGGTCTGCTCCTCTATCTCCAGATCCAGCACGGCGTGACTCCCACCGAAATGATCGAAACGCTCACTACACGCTCCGGATTGCTCGGTGTCTCGGGTGTATCGGGGGATCTCCGGGAGGTGCTCCGCGCCGCGGAGGCCGGCTCGTCCCGCGCGGCCCTCGCGTATGAACGCTTTGTCCTGAGTGCCAGACGCGCCGTCGGGGCCATGACGAGCGTCCTTGCCGGATTCGACGTCCTGGTGTTCACCGGGGGCATCGGAGAAAACAGCTGCCGCGTTCGTCGCGATGTTGCCGCCTCGCTTTCATTCGCCGGCGCGCAGTTGGACGAAGAGAAGAACCGTGGGGCCGTTCCGGACGCAGACATCGCCCGGTGCGACTCAAGCGTGCGAATCCTCGTCGTTCGTGCGCGGGAGGACTTGGTCATTCTTCGAGAAGTACTGCGGTGCGCGGACACGATCCGGACCAGGATCCCAGCATTCGGCGCAGATGGCTGATGGCTAGCGGATTGCGCCAGTCCCTCCAGATGCGGGAAAGAACGACCCATACGAGGCGGTCGCGTTTCTTCAGGCGGATCCTTGATCGGGGGCGTTGCAGCACACAGAGTTAGTGGCGAAGAGCGAGATTCCGCGCGAGACTCTTCGGGATCGAAATGCCGAGCAGAGCAAGTGTAGGATGATCTTGAGCATCGAGCGACGCTACGGGGGAGTGGCGCTTACCGCAAGCTTGGCAACGCGGACGGAATATTGAGAAGGCACGGGTGAGGCATGGTTCCAAGGTAGTATTCCCCCTGGGGGCGATCTGCCCTATTATCCGCTCTGGAAAAATCTCCTAAGTCCGCTCTGGTAGGAGGGTCGCGATGAAGGATCATCCGCGTCATCTGTTCCCGATGTCATCCGCAGTCCCATGGCTCGCCTTGTTTCTGATCGGCTCGGTAAGCTGCCTTTTCCCCGCCAAAGCGGGAGCGGTTCCGGCATATGGGCGCCGGTACGACACCAAGTGCGAGACCTGCCATTCGCCCCTGCCGCCGCGCCTCAACAACACCGGCGAGCTATTCCGCAAGTGGGGCTTCCGGCTTCCCGACGCCGATGAGAACGGTCATCTGACGATGAAGGTAGTTCCGGCGCATGGAATCGGCGACGCGGCCTCCGTCTCGGCCGAATTCGCGGCCCGGCGCGACCAGAATGTGGATCCCGGCCAGAGCAAGACAACCCTGGAGATGGGCGAGGTCGCCGTAATCGCGGGGAGTTCCATCGGCGATCACCTCTCGACGCAGGCGATTTTCATTCCGCGAAACGATGCGGGCGAAGCCGAGCTGGAGAATGCCCAGCTGCAATACAACCACGGCGTGCCCAGCCATCAATTCAGCCTGCGTGCCGGCCTGATCGAGCCGTTCATGTGGATGAAGGCGACCCACGGCGCGCTGACGCCGACGATGACGCTCGCATTCAGCGAGGACCCGATGATCCCGGTGGGATCGTTCCCCGGGTTCGCCTTGTCCCCGAACAAGGTCGAGGTGGAGGTAGGGTACACCTACACCATGCTGCGGAACGGGAAGATGTGGTCGACGATGCTCACGGCGGGCGCCCTGAATGGGGTAGACGAGACGGGAAGCGCGGCATCGCGTAACACGACCGACGGCATGGACGTTTTTCTGCAGGCGATCCAGCTCTTCGGAGAGCGCAATAGCTTCGGGGGCTTCTACTACAAGGGCCGGACAGTCATCGACCCCTCCGGCCTTCTGCCTTCCCCGGGGCCTTTCCGCGCCCATTACACCCGGTACGGGGCGGTGGCCAACTACGCGGTGATGGATCGCGTCGACATTCTGGGCGCCTTCGTCG
>JANLXD010000104.1:0-5903 GCA_031364935.1 Candidatus Eiseniibacteriota bacterium | reverse complement strand
GACGGCCTGGTCGTCGCCGCGGTGCTGAGCGGAAACCGTAACTTCGAAGGGCGGATCCATCCCGAGGTTCGGGCCAACTATCTCGCCTCGCCCCCACTGGTCGTGGCGTACGCGCTGGCTGGCCGCGTCGACGTGGACCTGACCACCGAGCCGCTCGGCAAGGACAAGAGCGGCGCTCCGGTGATGCTCCGGGATCTCTGGCCGTCGCAGATGGAGATCGACGACACGATCCGCGCCGCTCTCCGCTCGGAGATCTTCCGCGAAACCTACAAGGACGTCTACACGGGCGACGAGACGTGGCGAAGCCTCCCGGTGCCGGAGGGGAACCGCTACGCATGGGATCCCGCTTCCACCTACGTGAAGCGCCCACCCTACTTCGACGGCATGACGCCGACGCCGGCCCCGCTCCAGGACGTGCGCGGCGCGCGGGTGCTCGCGTTCCTGGGCGACAGCGTCACGACCGACCACATCTCCCCCGCCGGCTCGATCAAGCGCGGGAGCCCGGCCGGCATCTACCTCGAGGAGCACGGCGTCCCTCCAGTTGAGTTCAACTCCTACGGCTCGCGGCGCGGGAACCACGAAGTGATGGTGCGCGGGACGTTCGCGAACACGCGCATCCGGAACAAGCTGGTCCCCGGCGTCGAGGGTGGCTTCACGGCCCATCGGCCGAGCGGTGAGCAGATGCCCATCTTCGACGCGGCCATGCGCTACGAGAGTGAGGGAACGCCGACGATCGTCATCGCCGGAAAAAAGTACGGCTCGGGCTCCTCCCGCGACTGGGCGGCCAAGGGGCCGAAGCTTCTCGGCGTGCGCGCCGTGATCGCCGAGTCCTACGAGCGGATCCACCGGAGCAACTTGATCGGGATGGGAATCTTGCCCCTCCAGTTCAAGCCGGACGAGACCGCCGACAGCCTGGGCTTGAAGGGCACGGAGGCGTTCGACGTCGTGGGCGTGGCGGCGCTGGCCGCGGATCCCAAGCGCGGAGCCGAGCTTTCGGTGCGCGTCCATGGCGACGGGGCCGGAGCCGCTCGGGAGCTCCGCGCGGTGGTGCGGATCGACACGCCCCAGGAGTGGCGCTACTTCGAGCACGGCGGAATCCTCCCCTACGTGCTCCGCCGCCTCTCCGGCGGCGGCGCTTGACGCGCGGAGCCTTCCGCTCGGCCCCATGACGCCGGAAGCGCAGTCCGCCCTCCGCGTCGCGATCGCCGCGCTCGGCGGGGCCGCGATCGGGATCGAGCGCCAATGGTCCGGGCACGCCACCGGGCCGCACGCGCGCTTCGGCGGGATCCGGACCTTCACCCTCCTCGGCATTCTCGCCGGCATTGCCGGCCTCTGCATGGCGCTCCAGGCGCTGCCGGTCGCGGCGGCGCTCGCGGCCGGCGGGGCCGCGATCGTCGCGGGCTCGTACTGGAAGCTCGGGCGGCGCGCGGTCGAGGCGACCACCGAGGTCTCCGCGCTCGTGGTGATCGCGGCCGGCGTCCTGGCGGGCGCGGGGCATCTGGTCCTGGCCAGCGGTATCGTCGCCGTCACGACCCTTCTCCTCATCGAGAAATCGCGGCTCCACGCGGCGGTCTCCCACCTGGACCGGGCCGAGATCCACGCCGCCGCGCAGTTCGCGGTGATGGCGGTCGTGATCCTGCCGCTCCTGCCCCAGGGGCCGTTCGGCCCGCTCGGGGGCATCCGCCCGCGCCAGCTCTGGATTCTCGTCCTCTTCTTCTCGGGGCTCTCCTTCGTGGGGTTCATCGCGCGGCGCATCGTGGGAGAGCGCCACGGCTACGTGGTCGCGGGACTCCTGGGCGGCCTGGTCTCGTCCACCAGCGTGACCTTCACCTACTCGCGCGCGAGCCGCGACCAT
Organism: Candidatus Eiseniibacteriota bacterium; assembly: GCA_031364935.1. GTDB lineage: Bacteria > Eisenbacteria > RBG-16-71-46 > SZUA-252 > SZUA-252 > DASQJL01. The sequence goes on along the minus strand of JANLXD010000104.1, from coordinate 4,048 downwards.
CCCCAGGCCGCGCGTTCGCTCGCGTTCGGAATTCTGGCGGCGTGCTGCGTCATGTACGTCCGCATCCTGATCGCGACGGGCGTGCTGAACACCGATCTCATGACCGCGCTCCTTCCCTACCTGGTCCCGCCGCTCCTCGCCACCGCGGCGGTGACGGTGTTCGGGCTCCGGCGAAGCGGGGAATCGCACGCCAAGATTCCCGAGCCGACCAACCCGCTCCATTTGAAGCAAGCGCTCCAGATGGCTCTTCTTTTCCAGGTGGTGCTCTTCGCGGTGCACGCGGTGCGGGAGGCCTGGGGCGGCGCCGGGCTCATCGTCTCCGGAGCGATCCTGGGGCTGACCGACATGGACGCGCTCACGATCTCGATGGCGAAGAGCGCGGACAACCCGATGTTGCTCTACCAGGCGTCGCAGGCCATCGCGGTCGGCGTCCTGTCGAACACGATCTTTAAGATGGCCGTCGCTGCGATCGGGGGCCGCGGCGCCGTCCGCACGTTCGCTCCGCTCGGGCTGCTTCTCTCGGCGGCGGCATCCGTCGCCATGATTCTCCTTCTCCGCTAGGAGCTCTCCTGGGCTGGCTGGTCGCCTTTCTTTCGCGGGCTACGCCCCGCGCGGCGCCCGGCGCCCGCGCCGGCGCGATCTTCGTCTTCGCCGGAAACGAGGCGCGGAAGGAATTCGGCATCGCCGCGTGGAAACGGGGCGACGCTCCCGTCCTGGTGCTGAGCGTGGGGCGCTTCGAATGGAGACGCTACGAGCGTCTGGGGCTCCCCGGGGATGCGGCGCTCCGCGAGGCCGTCGCGCGCGTCCCGCCGCGGAAGCGGCACTTCTTCCTGATACTGGAGGGGGAACGCGCGGAGGTGGTCGCCGTGCCGCTCCGGAGGTTCGGGACGCGGAACGAGGCGCGCGCTCTGGCCGGGCTGATCCGCGAGCGCCGCTGGCGCACCGTGATCGCGATCTCCTCGGGCTTTCACCTGCGACGTGCGGCGCTCGTGCTCGTGCGCGCGCTTCGCGGGACGGGCGCCTCCGCATCGTACGCCGCGCTCCCACCCGGCGCTGACCGGTACGCCGCGGGACGATGGTGGCGCACGCCGCGCGGAATCCGGGTGGTGGCGAGCGAAGTGGTGAAGCTGGCCCTCTACCGCGCCTGGCTCAAGCCGTGACCGGGGAAGCCCGGACTCCGCACACGATGGCGGCCGACCCCCACAGACGCTCCTCCACCGTCACACGCTCGAAGCCCACCGCTTCCATCAGCGCCTTCAGCCCTTGCTGGCCGGGATAGGCGCGCAGCGACTCGACGATGTGCCAGTACGTGCCCGGCTTCCCGTGCAGCAGGAGTCCCCACAGAGTTCCCATCGTGAGCAGGTAGCCGAACAGGAGCCGGCGCGGGAGCGCATGGCGCGGGATGCCGAAGTCGAGCGCGACCAGGACGCCGCCGGGCTTGAGCGACAGGTGAATCCCCGCGAGCACGGCACGAAGGTCGATTGGATAGCGAAGCCCGTACCCCACCAGCACGGCGTCGAACGCCCCGGGCGCGACCGGCATCGCGTTCAGGTCACCCGCCACGAAGTCGATCCCCTCCGCACCCGCGGCCCGCGCCTTCTCCCGGCCGCGCGCGAGCATGGAGCGGCTCCGATCCACCGCGATCACGCGCTCGGGCCGGCCGCGCTCGCGCGCGAGGAGCGGGAGCTCCGCGGTGCCGGTCGCGAGGTCGAGGATGACGCCGTCCCGGCGCGGCGCCGGGAGCCGCGCGATCGCCAACTCCTTCCAACGCCGGTCCTGGCCGAAGGAGAGAACGCGCGTCAGCATGTCGTAGCGCGGCGCGATGCGGCGGAAGATGGCGTCCACGTAGGCGCGGCGCGTCTCGCCGAGCCGCGGCCACTCCCGCGTCACGAGCGGGGTCATGCTACGACGCGAGCCATCCGGCGCGGTCGAGGGCGCGGAGGGCGTCCTGCTCTCCGCGCCGGATCAGCTTCGCCGCGATCCGTGGCGAGTAGGCGAGCACGCCGCCGGGAAGGGGCGCTTCGGGCTCGACGATCGTGAGCGGAAGGGGTGGCTCGCCGCCCCGCCAGGCCGCGGGGAGCGCGAGCAATTCCTGCTGCAGGTCGCGCCAGTTCGCCAGATCGAGGTAGCGCCCCCAGACGTCGAGCGGGTTCCGCGGCGGACGCGGCGCGGGCGGCGCGCCGCTCGGCGCCACCACCACCACGATCGCCGCGTCCGCGTCGTCGTAGATGGCCGCCCGCAGCGGGTGCATCGAGAAGGCGACCGCGTCCACGAAGTCACGGTCGCCGATGCGCGCCGGCTCGAAGAGCACCGGTATGGCCGACGACGCGATCGCCGCCTCCACCACCCCCGTGGCGCTCCCCGCCGGGATCACTTCCCCCAGCGACGCCTCCACCCGCCCGCAAAATCGGGCCGAGGGATCCGGCCAGTTGATGAAGTGGGCGACCCGCCCGTTATCGAGCGCGAGCGCGCTCAGGATGAGGTGGACCTGCCCCGGCCAGAGCCGCTTTCGGGGCCCGGCGCCAATCAGACGGTCCAGGAGGTGCCGCCGCGCGGCGCTCCCCCAGAGCCCGCGACCGTCGGTGTCGGGCATGAGGAAGAAGAGGAAGCTCCGGGTCCAATCTCCCGCGCGGCGCGACCGGGTCACGAGCCAGACGGCCGCCGTGACCACGAGGAGCGTGGCGCTGAAGCGGTGCGGCCACGGCCACGCGAAGAGCCACGTGATCAGGTGCGCGCACGACCAGAGGAGGAGCACGACCGCGCCCCAGATGCGAAACCGCCGCTCCGCCTCGGGGTCGCCGACCTTGGCCAGCCACTTCTCCGTCTTGCGCGAGGAGCGGAGCAGGATGAACCCTCCCGCCGCGACCAGGATCCAGGCGAGGATGTCGAGGAACGAGGAGGCGGGCCAGAGCCCGACGGGCGCGCCGTGCCGGAAGACCGCGAGAAAGCTCAGCTCGGAGGAGCCTGTCCAGCTCACGACCGCCTGCAGCACGCCGAGAGCGAGGAGCACGCCTCCGGCCGCGCGGAGCGCGATGGTGGTCCACCGAATTCCGATCTCCGCCGGGTCGACGTGCCGCCACACGCGCTCGAGGGGCGCAGCGCGGAATCCGTGCGCCACCCACCCCACCGCGGTCAGCGCTCCCGCCGATGCCCCGGAGACGATCGCCGGCTCCAGGCCCACGCGCTCGAGCGTGCGGAGCACGCCGGTTTCGTACGCGGCCAAGGCCCCCCCGCCGGAGAGCACCACCGCGATGCGTTGGAACGGCAGGTCGGGACGAAGCCGGCGCACCATAGTCCGCGATCATACGGGATTGCCGCCGTAGGCCGAAGCCGCTACGCTCGTCGGCCCATGGCGATAGCTCGTCTGCCCATGCCCGACACGCTGAATATCGAGGAAGCGGTGCGCGTGTTGCGCGCGGCCGACCCCATCCTGGCCCGCCTGATCGAGCGCGCCGGGACCTGCGGCTTCAAGGTGACGCGCGCCCAGAGTCCGTTTCTCGCGCTGACCGAGTCGATCGCCTACCAGCAGCTCAGCGGCAAGGCCGCCGCGACCATCTACGGACGCTTCTGCGCGCTCTACGACGGACGCGGGCCGACGCCGCAGCGGGTGCTGGAAACGAGCGACGAGGATCTGCGGGCGGCGGGACTCTCCCGCGCGAAGGCTCTCGCGTTCCGGGATCTCGCCGCGAAGACGCTGGACGGAACCGTCCCCACCGCCGCGCGGCTCCATCGCCTTTCCGACGAGGAGATCATCGAGCGGCTCACGTCGATCCGCGGCGTTGGCCGCTGGACGGCGGAGATGCTCCTGATGTTCCGCCTCGGCCGCCCCGACGTCCTGCCCGTCACGGACTACGGCGTGCGGAAGGGGTACGCGATCGCCTACCGGAAGCGCGCCCTCCCGACGCCGGCGGAGCTGATGAAGCGCGGCGAGCGCTGGCGGCCCTACCGCTCCGTCGCAAGCTGGTACCTCTGGCGGGCGGTGGACCTAGGCGGGAAGAAAAAGGGCGGGCGAAGCTGAAACAGACGGTTCCATCGCATCGCTCCCGAC
>JANLXD010000065.1:0-5163 GCA_031364935.1 Candidatus Eiseniibacteriota bacterium | reverse complement strand
CAGGCTTCGCGGGCGACCGGGCTTCGCCCCGACCTTCATTACCAGATCACTCCGACGGCCAGCCTCGAGTACCTGCCGGCCGACAAGGCCGAAGCCAAGATCGGGCGGCTGGTCGAGTCGGCCCGACTCGCCGGAAAGGGGGCCGCTCGATGACGCGAGGACTCTGGACCACCACGGTCGGAAGCTTTCCCAAGCCGCCGCGGCTCGAGAAGGCGCGCCGGGAGCACGCGCGCGGCGAGCTATCCGCGGAGCGGCTCTTCGAGATGGAGCGCGAGGAGACGGTGAAGGTGATCCGGCAGCAGGAAGAAGTGGGCCTGGACATCCTGGTGGACGGGGAACTCTATCGGGGCGACATGACCACCTACTTCGCCGAGCGGATGCCCGGCTTCGCCATCTCCAATCCGGTCCGCTCGTACGGCAACCGCTACTACCGGAAGCCGATCGCGGTCGGGCCGATCCGGCGCGACAAGGAGCTGACCGTCTCCTGGTGGAAGTTCGCCCAGGCGCAAACGCAGAAGCCGGTGAAGGGGATGCTCACGGGCCCGTACACGATGATGGATTGGTCCTTCAACGAGCACTACCCCACGCGCGAGGCCATGGCGATGGACCTGGCCGCCGCCGTGAACGAGGAGGCGCTGGCGCTCCAGGAGGCCGGCGCGAAGTACATCCAGATCGACGAGCCGGCGGTCTCGGTGCGCCCCGAGGAATTGCCGATGGCGGTGAAGGCCCTGGGGCGCGCGGTGCGCGGGCTCAAGGCCAAGACGATCACCCACATCTGCTACGGCGACTTCGACGTGATCTACCCGGCGCTCCTCGACCTGCCCGTCGACATGATCGACCTCGAGATGGCGAACAGCCGCTACGACCTGCTGGAGCGCTTCCGCGCGAATCCCTTCACCAAGGAGATCGGCTACGGCGTGCTGGACGTCCACAGCCACCGCGTGGAGTCGAAGGAAGAGGTGAAGGAGGGGATCCGCCGCGGGCTCCAGGTGCTGCGTCCGGAGCAGATGTACGTGGACCCCGACTGCGGCTTGAAGACGCGCACCGTGGAGGAGGCCTTCGCCAAGCTCCGCGTGATGGTGGACGCCGTGCGCGAGGTGCGGGCCGAGCTGGGGATGCCTGTGGAGCAGGGCGTCACCGCGTGACCGATTCGCGCTCGGCGGATCTCTCGGGGCTGCGCATCAACCGGGACGCGCCGAGGCCGGCCGCCGATTCGCGCAAACGCACCGTGGTGCTCGCCGCCGTCGCGGCGGTGGTCGTCATCGTGCTGGCGGTGGTCGCGCTGACGCTTCGCCCCAGGACGCTCGAAGTGCGCGTGGCCGCGGCGGAGGCCGTGGGCGGCGCCCCCGGCGCCGGCGGCTCCGAAGTGCTGACAGCGAACGGCTACATCGTGGCGCGGCAGCGCGCGTCGGTCTCGACCGAGGTCGGGGGACGGCTCGCCGCCCTCTACGTGGCGGAGGGAAGCCGCGTCCGGAAGGGGCAGGTGCTGGGCGTGCTTCGAAATGACGAGCAGCGCGCCGCGGTGGAAAGCTCGCGGGCCGCGCTCGCGTCGGCCAAGGCCGCCCGCTCCGAGGCCGAGGCGAGCGCCTACGAGGCGCAGGTGGGGCGGAAGCGGATGACCACGCTCCTTGAGCGCGGGCTGGTGAGCCAATCCGATTACGATCAGGCGGACGCGAAGGCGAAGATGGCGTCCGCGCGCGTCGAGAGCGCCATCGCCTCGGTGGCCAACGCGCAGGCCCGCCTTTCCTCCTCGCAGGTCGAATACGCACGCACGTTCATTCGCGCGCCGTTTTCGGGAGCGATTCTCCGGAAGGAAGCCGAGGTGGGGGAGATCGTGAGTCCCATCCCCTCGAGCGGTGGGCTCACGCGCGGCGCGATCGTCACGATGGCCGATCTGGGCTCGCTCGAAGTGGACGTGGACGTGAACGAAGGGTACGTGGCGCGCGCGCACGAGGGGATGCGGGCCGAGATCACGCTCGACGCCTATCCCGGCGACCGCTATCCCGGCCGCGTGCGGCAGATCGTGCCGACCGCCGACCGGCAGAAGGCGACCGTGCTGGTCAAGGTGACGTTCGACTCGCTCGACGCGCGGGTCCTCCCGGAGATGGGCGCCAAGGTGACGTTTCTGGCGGACGCGGCTCCGGGCGGCAGCGCGGCTGGCGGCTCGGCGGTGGCGTCCGCGGCGGTGACCATCCCGAAGGGGGCGGTTGCCGAGCGCGAGGGGCGCGCCGTGGTGTTCGTGGCGGAGCGGGGGCGCGCGGCGCAGCGCAGCGTGGGCCCGCGCCCGTACGGGAACGACAAGGTTGTCGTCTCGGGCGGGCTCGCGCCCGGAGAGATGGTCGTGCTGGATCCGCCGGTCGCACTGGCGGACGGCGCGCGGATCCACACCAAGTAGGAGCGTGGCGATGGAAGAGCAGACCTTGGAGCGGGAGCGGACCAACCGGATGACGCAGGGAAACGCCGAGCTGGTGCGGCTCCGGAACGTGCACAAGCGCTACCGGCGCGAGCAGAACGAGATTCACGTGCTCGCGGGGATCAACCTGGACGTGAAGGAAGGGGATTTCCTCGCGCTGATGGGGCCCAGTGGCTCGGGCAAGTCGACCCTCTTGAACCTGATCGGCGGGATCGACCAGCCTACTGAAGGGGAAGTATGGGTCGCGGGGCAGTCGCTCGGCTCCCTCTCCTCCGACGCGCTGGCGGCCTGGCGCGCGCGGCACGTCGGATTCATCTTTCAGCTCTACAACCTGATCCCTGTCCTCACGGCGTTCCAGAACGTGGAGCTTCCGCTGCTCTTGACCCGGCTCTCCGGGAAGGAGCGGCGCGAACGGGTGGCGCTGGCGCTTCGCTTGGTCGGCCTGGAAGAGCGGGGCAGCCACTTCCCGCGGCAGCTCTCGGGCGGCGAGGAGCAGCGGGTCGCGATCGCGCGCGCCTTCGTCGCCGACCCCACGCTTCTGGTCGCGGACGAGCCGACCGGCGACTTGGACGCGAAGAACGCGGATGAGATCCTCACGCTGCTGCAGCGGCTGAATCAGGAGATGGGGAAGACGATCATCATGGTCACCCACGACCCGCACGCGGCCGAGCGCGCGAAGAGGACCGTGCACTTGGAGAAGGGCGTGCTCCAGTCGTGACCGGCGCCCGAGTCCAGAGCGCTGGGCGGGCAGGACGGCGATGAAATTCCTGCGGCTGATTCTGGCGCATCTCTCGCGCGCGAAGCGGCGGACCTTCCTCACGGTCTCCTCGATCGCGCTCGCCTTGTTTCTCTTTTGCACGCTCCGCACGGTGACGACGTCGTTTGACGCCGCCATCCGCGCCTCCGACGACACGCGCCTGGTGGTGCGGCACGCGGCCTCGCTCGTCTTCCCGCTGCCGCTCGCCTATCGCGACCGTTTGACGCAGATGTCCGACATCGAGAGCGTCGGCTACGGCAACTGGTTCGGCGGCTTCTACCAGGACCCCAAGAACCAGTTCGCGCAGTTCGCCGTGGACGTTCCGACGTTCTTCCAGATCTACCCGGAAGTGCTCCTGCCCGCCGATCAGCGCGCCGCGTTCGAGCGCGAGCGCACGGCCTGCATCATCGGGCGCGACCTCGCCAAGAAGTACGGCTGGAAGCTGGGCGACGTGGTCCCGATCACCGGAACGATCTATCCGGGCGACTGGCGGCTCACCGTGCGCGGCATCTATGCCGGGAAGACCGAGGACATCGACGAGAACACCATCTTCTTCAACTGGGAGTACCTGAACGAGGCGATGCCCGAGGGGCGGAAGAACTGGGTGGGAATCTACTGGCTCAAGATCCGGTCGGCCTCGCAGGCGCCCGGCGTCAGCGATCGCGTGGACGCCATGTTCGAGAACAGCCCGCAGCCCACCAAGACCGAGACCGAGAAGGCGTTCCAGGCCGGCTTCATCTCGATGATGGGGAACGTGAGCATGCTCCTCGCCATTCTCGGCTCGGCGATCGTATTTGCGATCGTGCTCGTCACGGTCAACACCATGATGATGGCCGCGCGCGAGCGGACGACGGAGATCGCGGTCTTGAAGACGCTCGGCTTCACCGACGGTCTGATCCTGCGTCTGGTCGCCGCGGAGGCGCTGATCCTGTCGGTCGCGGGGGGACTTCTGGGGTGCGGTTTGGCTTACGTCATCTTTAGGAATGCGGACTTCACCGCGGGCGGCTTCTTCCCGAATTTCCGCGTCCTTCCTGAAACGATCGGCTACGGAATGCTGCTCGCGGTCGTGATGGGTCTCTTGAGCGGCGTCGTGCCCGCGATCCAGGCATCGCGGCTCCAGATCGCCGGCGCGCTCCGAAAGGTGGCCTGACGTGGCGCGCCTGAGCGGAAGGGGGCGCTAGCGTGGCGCGGATCCCGATCGTCTACAACCTGCGCAACCTGAGCCAGCGGCGCGTGAGCACGCTCTTGACCGCGCTGGGCATTGCCCTGGTGGCCTGGGTGTTCATCTTCACCCTGGCGCTGGCCGGCGGCTTCGAGGCGGCACTCCGCACCACCGGCTCGCCCCAGAACGCGATTGTCGTGCGCTCGGGCTCGACCGCGGAACTGACCAGCATCATCACGCGCGACGCGGCGGCCGCGCTCCAGAGCCAGCCCGAGATCGCGAAGGCGCCGGACGGGCAGCCGCTCGCCACCGCCGAGCTGGTCGTGGTCTGGAATCTGGTCCGGAAGAACGGGACCCCCACGAATGTGGTCGTTCGCGGCGTGGGTCCCAAGTCCTCGGCGCTTCGGCCCAAGATCCACATGGTCGCGGGGCGCATGTTCCGCCCGGGACTGGACGAGATCGTGGTGGGGAAGATGGTCTCCGAGCGCTTCCGGAACACGTCCCTGGGCGACAAGATCAAGCTCTCCGGCCGCGAATGGACCGTCGTCGGCGTGTTCGACGCGGGGCGCACGGGCTTCAACTCCGAAATCTGGGGCGATGCCGAGCAGTTGCTGCAGGCGTTCCGGCGGGTCGCCTACTCGGCGCTGATCTTCCGGCTCACGGACGCCGATCGTTTCGAGGCGGTCAAGCGCGACATCGAGGGCGACCCGCGCCTGACCCTCGAGGCGAAGCCGGAGACGAAGTTCTACGCCGACCAGTCCGAGGGGCTCGCGAAGTTCATATCCTACCTGGGCACCACCATTTCGCTCATCTTCTCCATCGGCGCCATCA
>JANLXD010000045.1:0-6603 GCA_031364935.1 Candidatus Eiseniibacteriota bacterium | reverse complement strand
TGGAATTCCAAGACCGGCCCCGGGTTGAACGTGACCGGAACACCGAGCCCGATGACCGGAATCAGGATGTCCGAGAAGAGGATCGCCGCGTCGAATCCGTAGCGATCGATCGGCTGCGCCGTCACCTCCGCGCAAAGCTCCGGGACGCGGCAGACGTCCAGGAACGAGTGCTTCTCACGGAACGCGCGGTACTCGGGGAGGTAGCGGCCCGCCTGGCGCATGATCCAGATCGGCGTTTCGGGACTGGGCTCTCCCCGGCAGGCGCGGAGGAAGGGAAACGCGGGAGCGAGCGACGAGCCCTGGCTCATGCCAAGCCCTCCACCGCCTCGTCGGCCGCTTCCAGCGTGCGGTCCAGCTCTTCGTCGCCGTGCAAGTCAGAGAGGAACGCGCTCTCGAATGCGGAGGGCGGAAGGTAGACGCCGCGCTCGAGCATCCCGTGGAAGAACCGGCCATAGCGCTCGCGGTCGGCGGATCGGACGTCCTGCATCGTGGTGACCCGTGTCGGGCCGAAGAAGAGCGTCCACATGGAGCCCACCGCGTTCACCGTTCCCGGGACGCGGCGGCGGGTGAGGACTTCCCGGAGCCCCGCCGCGAGGAGCGCGGTTCGGGCCTCCACGCGCCGGAAGAGGTCGGGATCGCGCTCCAGCACCTCGAGCGTCGCGATCCCGGCCGCCATGCCCATGGGATGCGCCGCGTGGGTGCCGGCCTGATAGACCGGGCCCTCGGGCGCGACGCGCGACATGAGCGAGGCGCGCCCGCCGAACGCGGCAACCGGAAGCCCTCCGCCCATCACCTTCCCCAGCGTGATCAGGTCGGGGCGAACGCCGTAGCGCTCGGTGGCGCCGCCCGGAGCGACGCGGAACCCGCTCATCACCTCGTCGAAGATGAGGACCGCGCCGTATTGGTCGCAGAGGGCGCGGAGACCGGAGAGGAAGGCGGGCTCGGGCGCGAGCACGCCGAAATTTCCGATCACAGGCTCCACGATGACCGCGGCGATCCCCTTCGGCTCGCGCTCGAAGTGGTCGGCCACGGAGGTGAGGTCGTTGAACACGGCGATCCGCGCCTCCCGCGCCGTCGACTCGGGCACCCCCGGCGAGTCCGGCGTGCCGAGCGTCGCGAGTCCCGAGCCTCCCTTGATGAGGAAGGGGTCTGCGTGTCCGTGGTAGCAGCCGTCCAGCTTCACGTAGAGGCTCCGGCCGGTGGCGGCTCGGGCCACGCGGAGCGCGCTCATCGTGGCTTCGGTGCCCGTCGAGACGAAGCGGATCCGCTCGGCGACCGGGTAGAACCGCCGCACCCGCTCGGCCAGCTCGATCTCGAGCTTCGTGTTCGCACCGTAGATTGTACCCAGTGCGGCCTGCCGCGTCACCGCGGCGGTCACGGCCGGGTGCGCGTGACCCAAAAGGAGTGGCCCCCACCCGAGCACGTAGTCGAGGAGCTGGTTTCCGTCCTCGTCGGTGAGGTAGGCGCCCTTGGCCGACGCGATGAAGCGGGGGACGCCGCCCACGGCGCGGAACGCGCGCACGGGCGAGTTGACCCCGCCCGGAAAGAGCCCCTGCGCGCGGCGCATGAGGATCTCGCTCTCCTGGGTTTTGGCAGGGGGAGCGGGGCGGGCCGTGGGATTGGAGCGCGCTTCGGTCACGGCTCTTTCCTTCCCAGGAGCGGCGCGACCTCCTTCGCGAAGTAGGTCAGGATGACGTCGGCGCCCGCGCGGCGGATCGAGGTCAGCACTTCGAGCGCGGCTCGCTCTCCGTCGATCCACCCGCGCTCGGCCGCGGCGCGGATCATCGAGTACTCGCCCGAGACGTTGTACGCGGCGACGGGAACGCCGAAGCGCTCCTTCACGCGGCGGATGACGTCGAGGTAGGGGAGCGCGGGCTTGACCATCACCATGTCGGCCCCCTCCTCGATATCCAGGGCCACCTCGCGGAGCGCCTCGGCCGCGTTGGCCGGATCCATCTGGTAGCCGCGCCGGTCTCCGAACTGCGGCGCGGACTCGGCCGCCTCGCGGAACGGCCCGTAGAAGGCGCTCGCGTACTTGGCGGAGTAGGCCACGATCGGCGTGTCGGAGAATCCCGCCTCGTCGAGCGCCCGGCGGAGAAAGCCCACGCGTCCGTCCATCATGTCGCTGGGGGCGATCAGGTCAGCTCCGGCCCGGGCGTAGGCCACGGCCGCGCGGGCGAGAAGCGGCAGCGTCCGATCGTTATCCACCTTGCCGTTCGTCACGACGCCGCAGTGCCCGTGGTCGGTGTACTCGCAGAGGCAGACGTCCGCCCAGAGGAGAAGCTCGGGCGCCGCCTCCTTGATCGCGGTGAGAGCGCGCGGCACGACGCCGTCGGCGGCGTAGGCTTCGCTCCCCTCCGCGTCCTTCGCGCGCGGGATGCCGAATAGGATCACCCCGCCCACGCCCAGCGCGGCCAGCTGCTTCGCTTCCTTCACCGCTTCCTTGACGGAAAGCTGGGCGTGCCCCGGCATCGAAGCGATCTCACGGCGCGCGGTATCGCCATGCGCCACGAAAAGCGGCGCGACCAGGTCGGCGGCGGTGAGGGCGGTCTCGCGCGTCAGCGCCCGAAGCGCCGGTGTGGCGCGAAGGCGCCGCATGCGTGTCATCGGAAATGTCATCGTGGGCTCCTCGCCGCCGATTGTACCGCGTGCAGAACGAAGGCGTCGAAGGAGGGGAAGCGGTCTCCGACCGGACGCTGCGCGTGGGCGTAGCCCCATCGGAGAAGCGCCTGATACGTGGTCTCCCCGCGGGCCAGCGCCACGCTGTCGGCGTGAAGCGACTCACCGTCCCCCGGACCCATCAGCCGCTCCAGCCCCGAGATCGCGGAGGGGCTGTAGTAGGCGACCACGCACGGCCGCCGCGCGTGGAGCGCGCGGACCAGCGGAGCCGGGTCGGCGGCAAGATAGGACGTTCGGTAGACCTCGAAGCGGTCCACGGGGATTCCCGCGCGGGCGAGCGTGTCGGGCAGATCGGAGAGGGCGCGGTCCCCGTGCAGGAACGCGACGCGGCGAATGCCGAGCGCGGAAGCGTGCTCGATCAGGTGCGCGGCCAGGTGCCCCGCGCCGAGGCCCGTCCCGGGCACCGACACCGAAAGCCCCGACGCCGTGATCGGCCCCGCGCTCTCCTCGCCCACCGCGAAGAGCGGGAGCCTCTCGAGCGCCTCGCGGTGCGCGGGGAGCGCCGCCTCCGCGAGAAGGGTGGCGGCGCGGCGGCTGGTCCAGGCGAGCGCGCAGCCGGGGGCGGGCCGGGTCAGCCACTCGGTGAAGGCAGCCACCTGGTATCCGGGGCACGTCGCGAAGAGCGCGAGCCGCGCCACTTCGCACCCCTCCTCCTGCACCGCGCTCACCAGCCTATCGTCGGAGGGCTCGCTTCGGGTCACGATCAGGATGGGGCGCCCTTCGTTCACGGGAAGACCTCGTCGCCGCGGGCGCTGTCCAGGATGGCGCGAGCGCCATCCTGCAGGAATGCCTCCGCCAATTCGCGGCCGACCGCTTCGGGCTGGTCCGCGCGCCCTTCGGCCGAGCGGCGAAGCGCCGGGCGGCCCGAGGGATGACCGACGAATCCGGCCAGCGTCAGCCGTCCGTCCACGACACGCGCGCGCGCCCCGATCGGCACCAGGCACCCGCCGCCGAGGGCGGCGAGGAGCGAGCGCTCGGCCGCCGCCTCGGCGGCGGCTGCGGGATCGTGGAGGGGCGCCACCGCGGCCGCCGCGGCCGCGTCGTCCTCGCGGATCTGGACCGCGAGCACACCCTGTCCCGGAGCCGACAGCATAAACTCATCCTCCAGGATCTCGGTGGCGCGCTCGATCAGCCTGAGGCGATGGAGCCCAGCCGCGGCCACCACGATCGCCTCGAACCTGCCTTCTTCCAGACGGGCGATCCGGGTGGGAACGTTGCCGCGCAGATCGAGCACCTCCAGCTCCGGGTGCCGCGCTAGAAGCTGCGCCTGCCGACGGAGCGATGAAGTTCCCACGCGCGCGCCGCGCTTCAATCCGGCGAGCCGCGCGCCGTCTCGCGTGATCACGGCGTCGCGGGCGTCTTCGCGCGCGAGGAGCGCGCCGATCCGAAGTCCCGTCGTCGTCTCGGTGGGGAGATCCTTGAGCGAATGGACAGCCAGGTCGACTCGTCCCATGAGGAGGGCTTCCTCGATCTCCTTGGTGAAGATCCCCTTTCCACCGAAGCGGCGGAGCGACGCGAGCGGATTCCGGTCGCCGGATGTCTCGATCACGTCCAGGCGGTGCTCGTCGGTCCCGCCGGGGAGCCGCTCCCGGACGAGGTTCGACTGCGCGAGGGCGAGCGCGCTACCGCGGGTTCCGATCCGCATCGGAATCCTCCTCGTCGATCCCGAAGAGATCGCGCACGGCATCGATCCGCGCGATCCCCTCGGGGTCCTTCTCGTCGGCGCGCGTGAGGCGCGTGGTGGGGCGGTGGAGCAGCTTCTGCACGATGCCGTGCACCAGGGCCTCCAGCGACGCTTGGTCCTCGGCGCGGAATCGGGGGCGATGCCGCTCCAGCTCCTCCTTGGCGATCGTCTCCACGCGACTCCGGAAAGCAGTGACGGTGGGCACCACGGCGAGCGAGCGGTGCCAGCGGAGGAAGCGCGCCATCTCCTCCTCGACGATCGCCTCCACCTTGGGCACCTCGGCGCGGCGGTGGGCGAGGCTCTGCGCCACGATTCCTCCCAGAGCGTCAAGGTCGTGGAGGAAGACGTTCGGGAGTCGGGCCACGTGCGGATCCACGTCGCGGGGCACCGCCAGATCGAGGAAGAGGAGCGAGCGGTTCTTTCGAATCCGCATCGCGCTCCGCACCATCTCCTCGCGCACGATCGTGCCGGGCGAAGCGGTCGCGCTCACCACGATGTCGGCGCCCGGGAGAACCACCGGAAGCGCCTCCAGCGAAACGACACGCGCGCCGTGCGTCGCGGCGAAAGCCTCGGCGCGCTCCCGGCTCCGGTTCGCCACCATGATCTGCGTCACACCCGCGTCCCGGAAGTGCACTGCCGCGAGCGTCGCCGTCTCTCCCGCGCCGATTACCAGGAGACGCTTGTCGGCGAGAGAGCCCATGACCTTGGCGGCGAGCCCGACCGCGGCGTAAGCGCTCGAGACCGGGCCCTGCCCGATCGCGGTCTCGCTCCGGGCGCGCTTCGCGGCGCGCAGCGCGGTGTCGAGCAGGCGGTCGATCACGGGCCCGGTGCCTCCCGAGCGGGCCGCGACCGAGAGGGCATCCTTCACCTGCCCCGTGATCTGCGGCTCGCCGAGCACCTGGGAGTCGAGGCCGCAGGCCACGCGCAGGAAGTGACGCACCGACTCGGGCTCGCGATAGGTGTAGAGGAAGCGCCCCTCTTTCCCGGTGAGGTCCATCCCCTTGATCTCTCGCAGCAGCGCGGCCACGAAGCCGGGGGGATCCTCGATCACGGCGCCGCGTGCGTAGACCTCGGTCCGGTTGCACGTGGAGAGCACCATCGCCTCGGTCGCCCCCGTCCTCTCGCGGAGCGCGTGGATCGCGCGCTCCACTTCGGCCTCGCTCATGACGAGCGCGTCCCGCACCTCGAGTGGGGAAGTCTCGTGGTTCAGCCCGACGCAGACGAGATCGAGAGGGGCGGCGGCCGCGGCGTCCATGGCTACCGGAAGGTGTGGAACGAGTGGAAGAAGAGGTCCACGGCGAAGCGCGACAGGACCAGAGTCGTGAATCCCGCGAGCGAGGCGTAGACCGCGCGCGGTCCGCGCCAGCCCAGGCGGTGGTAGGCGAGCACGGCGAACGCGAGCACCATCCAGGCGACCAGGGTGAGCCACGTTTTGGGATCGCCCAGGAAGCGCACCCCGGCGACGCGCGCCCAGCCCACCCCCATCAAGATGGCGATCGCGAGGAAGGCGAGCCCCGCGCCAGCGGCGGTCATGTTCATCCGGCCCAGAGTCTCGAGCGAGGGCATGCGCGCATAGAAGAAGGAGAGACGGTTCCCCTTGATGTCGCGATACAGCCGCAGGAAGAGGACCCCATAGATTGCCGACACCACGAAGGCGCTGCAGGAACCCTTGCCCGCACTGCAGCCCGTCTGGGCGGTGGGCCAGCGCACGGGTGACACACCCAGCAGTGAACGCGCGCGGCAAGACCGACGCCTGCCCGCCGCGCTGGTCACCACACCGGAGTCGCTGAGCCTGATGCTGACGCGCGAAAACGCACGCCGCGAACTTGGCGCCGTGCACACCGTCATCGTCGACGAATGGCATGAACTCATCGGCAGCAAGCGCGGTGTGCAGGTGCAGCTGGCGCTGGCGCGGCTGCGGCGCTGGAACCCGGCCCTGGTGGTGTGGGGCCTGAGTGCCACCATCGGCAACCTGCCCGAGGCCATGGCCACGCTGGTGGGCACTGGCGGCCAGTTGGTGCAGGGCCGCAGCGACAAGGCCTTGTGCATCGACACCCTGCTGCCGCGGGAGCCGGGCCGCTTTTCTTGGGGCGGCCATCTGGGCGCGCAGATGCTCGCGCCGGTGGTGGCGGAAATCGACAAGGGCAGCACCACGCTCGTCTTCACCAACACGCGCAGCCAAGCCGAGATCTGGTACCAGCTGCTGCTGCAGGCGCGGCCCGACTGGGCGGGTCTGGTGG
>JANLXD010000039.1:0-3948 GCA_031364935.1 Candidatus Eiseniibacteriota bacterium | reverse complement strand
AGCGCCACGCCGGTGATCGCGTAGATTCCCGCCGTGTCGGTGGCCGCCTCGTAGAGTGGCTCGAACTCCGACGCGGTGTCGGGGCGGTCCCCGTACGTCGCCGGAAAGACCAGGATCGGAGTGCCGCTCCGCGCCAGAGTGACCGCGCGGAGCACGCCGGTGATCCGACCCGGAGCGAGCGAGTCGCCCGTGGAGAAGTGGATCCCGAACGGCGCGCCCAGCGGCATGCCGTGCGCGTCGCGCGCCGAGCCGCGGAGCACCACGTGGTAGGTCGTGTTGGGCCGGAGCGGCTCGCCCCACGACATGCGGAAGCGGCGGCCGCTCCACCGGTACTGCGGCCGGTCCAGCGATGGCCGGATGCGCGTGGCGTCCCGCACGCTCCCGTGGTCCATCGCCTCGGAGAAAAGAAACTCGACCACGGCGTTCGGCGGAACGCGGACGGAGGAATCGGCCGGGCTGGTCGCGATCACCTGCGGCTTGGTCGCGTCGATCGGTCCTCCCGGTGGGAAGACCGATCTGGCGCAGCCCCATGTCCCCAGTATGGCGACGAGCGCCGCCGCTCCCACCGCGGTGCCGGCCGGGTTCAACGCCAGCCTGGCGCGGCCGGTCAGCTCCGCGAGCGGCTCCTCGCGCGCGCCTTCCCCTTGCGGGCGGACCCGCGCCGCGGGCCGGAGCCGTTTCGGCGCGCGGCTGCGCCCTTGGCTGGCTTGGATCGCGGCGTAGTCGTGGAGCGCGGCTTGGTCGTGGACCGCGGCGCGCGAGCCGCGCTCTTCGCGCGAGCCGCCGGAGCGCCCCCCGCCGCGCGACCCGTGCCGGCCACCATCAGCTCGTAGAGAATCCCCTTTTGCACGTGAAGGCGGTTCTCCGCCTGATCGAAGACGCCGGAGTTCGGCCCCTCAATCACTTCCTCCGTTATCTCCTCGCCGCGGTGCGCGGGGAGACAGTGGAGGACCAATGCGTTCGGCTTGGCGCGCTCGAGCAGCGCGGAGTTGATCTGGTACGAGCGGAAAATGGGAAGCCGCTTCTCCCGCTCGGCCTCCTGCCCCATGCTGGCCCAGACGTCGGTGTAGAGCACGTCCGCTCCCTGGGCCGCTTCCGCGGGGGAGCGCACGATCTCGACCCTGCCCTTCCCCGCGCCTTGCACCTGCGCGACCAGCGCCATGTCGGGGTCGTAGCCCTGGGGGCATGCGATCCGGAGCGTCAGCCCGTAGAGGACCGCCGCCTCGATCCACGAGTTCGCCACGTTGTTCCCGTCGCCGATGTAGGCGACCGTGGCGCGGTCCAGGTCCAGCCCGTGCTCGATCATGGTGAGCAGGTCGGCCAGGATCTGACACGGATGGAGCCAGTCGGTGAGCCCGTTGATCACGGGGACCGCCGCATGGCGCGCCAGGTTCACCGCGATCTCGTGATCGAAGGTGCGGATCATGATCCCGTCGACGTAGCCCGAGAGCACGCGCGCCACGTCCTGCACCGGCTCGCGCGACCCCATGCCGATCTCCTTGTCGGTGATGAAGACCGAGGAGCCGCCCAGCTGCGTCATCGCCACCTCGAACGAGACCCGCGTGCGAAGGCTGGGCTTGTGGAAGATCAGCGCCAGCGTGCGGCCGGCCAGCTCCGTGTGCCGCCGGCCGGCGCGGAGGTCGGCCTTGAGCCGCGCCGCGGTCTTGAAGAGCCGGTCGGCGTCGGAGCGCTTGAGATCGGCGAACGACAAGAGGTCCCGCTTCATGCGTCTCGCTCCTTGTGGAATCGGCGTCGCCGTAGGCTCACGACCGCGGATGCGCGCGGAGGTAGGCCTCCTTGAGACGCCGCCGGGTGACGTGGGTGTAGATCTGCGTGGTGCGGAGATTCTGGTGCCCCAAGAGCTCCTGGACGGCGCGCAGGTCCGCTCCGCGGTCCAGGAGGTGCGTGGCGAAGGAGTGGCGGAGCGCGTGCGGATTCGTCGCCGCGCTGGGCCCCAGCCTCACGAGGAGCGCCTCGATGTCGCGCTCGAGGGTACGCGCGCTCACGGCGCCCCCGCGTCCGGGCAGGAGCGGATCGCCCGCCCTCGGCTCGCCCCCCGACGCGACCCAGAAGCGGCGGAGGGCGGCGAGCGCGCGGCCGCCCAGGGGCACCACCCGCTCCCGGCTTCCCTTCCCGAAGACGCGGATCAGCATGCGCCGCTCGTCCACGCGGCTCCGGAGCAGCGAGGCCAGCTCCCCCACGCGGAGGCCCGAGCCGTAGAGCAGCTCGGCGGCCGCGAGGCCGCGCAGCCCGCGCGCGTCATCGGCCGGCACCGCGGTGACGATCGAGTCGAGGAGCGCGTTCAAGGCCGTCTCGGCGTGGGCGGACGGGAGCGGCTGCGGCAACGTCACGCGCGGAAGCGCCGAGCGGATGGGTCCCGTCGGATGTCCGCGGCGCTCCAGGAAGCGCAGGTAGCAGCGGATCGCTGCCAGCGAACGGGCCAGCGTCCGCGCGGAGATGGGGCGCCGCTCGGCCGTCTTGTCCAGCGAGCGCGCCGCGGCGTAAGTCGCGAGCAACTCCGGGGTCAGGTCACGCGGGACCGCGGGCGCACGCCGCAGGCGGCCTGCGGCGAACTGGCGCAGGCGGTGCAGCTCTTCCCGATAGGCGCGGACCGTGAGCGCGGCGTAGCGCCGGTCCGCCAAGTGCGCGAGAAACTCAGCTATCGAGCGTTCCACTCAGTGCCTCCCCCGCCTCCACGTCCACCTGGGTCTTGCACTTCGGGCACTGAAGATAGTCGCCTTTGGTCTTGCTGCGCTTCTGCACCATGATCGGCGAGGCGCAGGAAGGGCACTTCTCCTTGATGGGCCGGTCCCACATGGCAAACGTGCAGTCGGGATAGCGGCTGCAGCCGTAGAAGACCTTCGCGCGCCGCGTGCGCCGCTCCACCAGCTCCCCCTCGCCGCACTGCGGGCAGGCGATCTGGAGCGTGAAGGGGCGCGTCCCCTTGCAGTCCGGGTAGCGCGAACAGGCGAGGAATTTTCCGAAGCGGCCGCTCCGCACGCGCATCGCCCCGTTGCACTGCGGGCAGGTCTGCGTGGGCGCCTCGGTCGGCATCCCCTCTTCGTCGACAGGGAGCGTGGTCTTGCACTCGGGATAGCGCGGACACGCGAGGAAGGGGCCCGACCGGCCGAACTTCTTGATCATCATGGAGCCGCACTTGGGACACGGAG
The DNA here is from genome assembly GCA_031364935.1 of Candidatus Eiseniibacteriota bacterium. Taxonomy (GTDB): domain Bacteria; phylum Eisenbacteria; class RBG-16-71-46; order SZUA-252; family SZUA-252; genus DASQJL01. The sequence goes on along the minus strand of JANLXD010000039.1, from coordinate 778 downwards.
TCTCGGTCTCCTGGATGAGCGAGGCCTTCACCTGCTCCTGGCGCGACTCGGCCGAGGCCAGATCCTTCCGGAAGGGTCCGTAGAACTCCTCCACGACGTCGAGCCAGGGATCCTTCCCCGTCTCCACCTGGTCCAGCCGCTCCTCGAGCTTGGCCGTGAACTCCACGTCGAAGACGTCAGCGAAGGTGGTCGCGAGGAGCTTCCAGACGGTCATCCCCAGGTCGGTCGGGGTGAGCTTTCCGCGGTCGCGCTGGACGTAGTCGCGGCTGAGGATCGTGCCGACGATCGTGGCGTACGTGCTCGGACGCCCGATCCCCTTTTCCTCCAGCGTCTTCACCAGCGTCGCCTCGGTGTAGTGCGGCGGCGGCTCGGTGAAGTGCTGCTCGGGGAGCGTCTCCTTCAGCTTCAGCGCGTCCCCCTGCTCGAGCGCGGGAAGCCGCTTGGCCTCCGATCCTGCCCCTTTCGCTTCCGGGTCCGCCGGGCTCGCCTCCTCGATGAGCGCGACCTGATAGGCGCGCGCGAAGCCGTCGAATTTGACGCGGCTCCCCGAGGCCCGCAGCAGGAAAGGGCCCGCCGCGATGTCCGCCGTGTTCGTGAGGACCAGCGCCGGATTCATCTGCGAGGCCACGAAGCGCTGCCAGATCAGCTCGTACAGCTTGGCCTGGTCGGCATCGAGATGGCGCTTCATCTGCGCCGGCGTCCGGGCGACCGAAGTGGGCCGGACGGCTTCGTGGGCGTCCTGCGACGTCTCCCGCGAGCGGTAGACGCGCGCCTCGGG
>JANLXD010000019.1:0-2338 GCA_031364935.1 Candidatus Eiseniibacteriota bacterium | reverse complement strand
TCAGCGAATTGGGATCGCGCGGGTGGAATCGCTCTTCCATGAGCCGCGCCCAGAGCCGCCGCGCCGCGCGGACCTTGGCGATCTCCTCCAGGAAATCGTTGTGCGCGTTGAAAAAGAAGGAGACGCGCGGGGCGAAGCGGTCCACGGGCAGCCCGCGGTCCACCGCGGCGCTGACGTAGGCAAGCCCGTTCGCCAGCGTGAACGCCACCTCCTGCACCGCGGTCGAGCCGGCCTCGCGGATGTGGTACCCGCTGACCGAGATGGTGTTCCACTGAGGCACTTCGTCCGCGCCGAACTCGAAGATGTCGGTCGCGATCTTGAGCGACGCCGCGGGCGGATAGATGTAGGTGCCGCGCGCGATGTACTCCTTGAGCACGTCGTTCTGCACCGTGCCCGAGAGTTTCTCGCGGGGCACGCCGCGCCGGTCCGCCGTCGCCACCACCAGCGCGAGGAGAATCATCGCGGTGGCGTTGATCGTCATGGAGAGGCTCACGCGTTCGAGCGGAATCCGGTCGAGCAGGCGCTCCATGTCCTCCAGCGTCGAGATGGCCACGCCCACGCGTCCGACCTCGTCGGCCGCGCGCGGATGGTCCGAGTCAAAGCCCATCTGCGTCGGGAGGTCGAAGGCGACCGACAGGCCCGTCTGCCCGTGGGCCAGGAGGTGGCGGTAGCGCGCGTTGGAGGTTGCGGCGGTGCCGAAGCCGGCGTACTGGCGCATGGTCCATAGCCGCTCCCGGTACATGAGCGGGTGGACGCCGCGCAGAAAGGGCGGCTCGCCCGGACGGCCCAGCTCCGGCACGGCCGCGCGGCGAGCCAGATCGGAGAGCGCCATGCTCAGGATGCCCCCGGCGTGACCGCGGCCCCCGGCGTGATCGTGACCAGAAGCTGCCCCGTCTCGATCGGCATCCCGGGCTTCACGGCGATCCGCGTGATCTTGCCCGCGAGGGGAGCGGCGAAGGCGTTCTGCATCTTCATCGCCTCCACGACCACCAGCGTCTGCCCGGCCTCCACCTGCTCTCCCAATTCGGCGAGCACTTCGACCACCAGCCCCGGCATCGGGGCGTGCAGCTCGCCGCGGGTCAGGTCCTCGCCGCGCTCGCGGCGGGCCAGCTTGGGCGCGCGCGCGTCCCGCGTGCGGAACGTGTACGCGCGTCCTCCGAATTCCACGATGACCTCGGCTCCTTCGCGGCGAACCGTGGCTTCGACGGGGCGGTGATCCAGTAACACGCGCATGCTCGCTCCCACGTGCCCGTCGACGTGCAGGCGGCGCCCGTCCACGGTCACCTCGTAGCCCGTGCCGCTCGGCTCGATCGCGATTTCACGCTCGCGGGATCCGCGCGCGACGAGGATCTTCACGGGCGCTCCCTCCGTGGCGCCGTCCGGAGTGCCGCGCCAGCGCGCCAGCGGCTCATGCCCTCCGCACGAGCCGGCACGCGTGGCGCTGCTGCTTCCACGAGGGCGAACAGGGCAGCCAGCACCGCCGCGGCTTCTTCATCGGGTCCCGCCGGAGCGGGGTCCACGCCGTGGAACTGATTCGCGAGGAATGCCGTGTCGTAGGTGCCGGATAGGAACGGTGCCTGCTCGAGTAGCCAGCGGTGGAACGACAGCGTCGTGGGGATCCCCTCCACGATGCACTCCCCGACGGCGCGGCGCGCCCTCGCCACCGCTTCGTCCCTCGTGCTGCCCCATACGATCAGCTTTCCGATCAGCGGATCGTAGTGGAAGGGGACGTCGCCCCCTTCGCGCACGCCGAAATCCACGCGCACGCCGGGGCCGGCGGGGAGCGCCAGGCGCCGCACGCGCCCGGCCTGCGGCAGGAATCCCGCCGAAGGGTCCTCGGCGTAGACGCGGAACTCGATCGCCGCGCCGCGTGGCCGCACGTCTTCCTGCGTCAGCGAAAGCGACTCGCCCCGCGCCACGCGCACCTGCTCGCGAACCAGGTCGAGTCCCAGCACCATCTCGGTGACCGGATGCTCGACTTGGAGCCGGGCGTTCATCTCCAGGAAGTAGAAGCGCCCCTCGCGGTCCATCAGGAATTCGGCGGTTCCCGCGTTGGTGTAGCCGCCCGCGCGCGCCACCTTCACGCCCAGCTCCCACAGCTCGCGCCGCTTGGCGTCGTCGAGCGCGGGGGAAGGGGACTCCTCCACCACCTTCTGATGCCGCCGCTGGATGGAGCAGTCGCGCTCGCCCAGCGCGATCATCGCGCCGTGCGTGTCGCCGAAAAGCTGCACCTCGATGTGGCGCGGCTTTTCCAGCCAGCGCTCGAGATAGAGTCGGTCGTCGCCGAACGCGTTCTTCGCCTCTCCCTGGGTCAGCCGCACGGCCTGCTCGAATTCCT
>JANLXD010000010.1:0-4841 GCA_031364935.1 Candidatus Eiseniibacteriota bacterium | reverse complement strand
GTGGAACACCCAGATCCTGGTGGACAACGTGATGAACACGAACATCAAGGGCGTCTTCTGCTGCGGGGACATCGCGACCTACCCGGGGAAGTACAAGCTGTTGATCACCGCCTGCAGCGAGGGCGCCGCCGCCGCGAACACCGCCTACATCTACGTGAAGCAGCCGAAGAAGTTCACCGTGGGAGAGCTGTACGCGGCACCCAAGGAAGAAGGGGACGCGCAACCCAAGTCGGAGTGAGCTAGCGATCGGGGCGCGGCCCTACGCTCCCCCGATGGTCAGCTCGCGGAAGCGGATGCTGGGCGACGAGACGTTGCTCCGGAAATCCAGGTCGCTCGCCACGCCGTCGATCCCCATCAGCATGTCTTGGAGCTTCCCGCCGACGGTCACGCCCTCGACCGACTTGGTCAGCTTCCCGCCTTCGATCCACGTCCCTTCCACCTGCTGGCTGAATTCCCCGGAAACGACGTCGATCCCGAACCCGGCCAGGTCCGTCACGAGGAGGCCCCGAGGGACGGTTTCGATCAGCTTGCTCAGCTTGTCGGGGCCGCGGTCCACGTAGAAGTTGGTGGGGCCGGCCGTGGGGAGCGAATCGTAGGAACGGACCGCGTTTCCGGTGGGGCCCACGCCCATGCGCCGCGCCGACACCGTCGTGTGGAGGAAGCGCTTGAGCACTCCGCGGTCCACGACGACGTTCCGGCGAGACTGCACTCCTTCCCCGTCGAACGGCCGCGAGCCCAGGCCGCGCCTCGTCAGGGCGTCGTCCACGATGGTGAGGAGCGGCGAGGCGATCTGCGTCCCTTGCTTCCCCGCCAGGAAGGAGCGCTGCTCCACGACCTGCGCGCCGCTGAACGCGGAGAAGAGTCCTCTGAGAAAGTCTCCGGCCGCTTCCGCGTCGAAGATGACCGGCACCCTGGCGGACGGGACTCCGGCGGCGCCGAGCCGGGCGACGGCGCGCGAGGCAGCCTTCCGCCCCAAGCGCTCGGGCGTCTCGAGATCCGCGAAGATGCGCTTCATGTCCGAAAAGGTGCCGGTCCGGTTCTGATTCCCCTCCGAGGCGATCGCCGTCACCGAGAGCCAGCATGCGCTGGCCCGATAGGTCTGATACGGAATGTAGGTGCTGGAGAAGTAGATCTCGTTGGATTGCACGCCGCAGCGGGCATCGAGCGTCTGGTGCACCCGGTTGTCCTGGGCGAAGGCGTTCTCCTCGGCCGAGCGGGCCAAAACAGTCAGATCCTCGGGGCGCATGCGGAGCACCGAGTCGTCGTGGATCTCGAGATCGAGGACCGCCGGAGCGGTCTCCTCGGAGATCTTGTTCTCGTCTCGCGGCGACGCCTCCCCCGCGAGCGCGATCGTCCGGTTCACGATCTCGTCGAGCACCTGCGGGCGTACGTCGGTGGTGTACATGAATCCCATGCGGCGGTCGCGGAAGACGCGCAGACCCAGCCCCTGGATCGCCGACTGGCGCACCAGCTCCACCTCGCGCTGCCGCACGCGCACCTCGGTGAAGCGGACGACCTCGAGGTAGGTCTCCGCCTGCGCGGCTCCCGAGCGCTCGGCCAGGGCCCGCACGCGATCCATGATCTCCCTGGGGCTGAGGGCCGGCATCCTAGAGTGCGGTCCCGCCGACGGTGATCGAGGAAAAGTGAATCGTGGGCTGCCCGACGCCGACCGGCACCATCTGGCCGTCCTTGCCGCACGTGCCGCGGGTCTGCTCCACCGCGAGGTCGGTGCCGACCCCCTCGATCCGCTGCATCGTCTCGATGGAGTTGCCGATCAGGACGGCGCTCCGCACCGGGCGCGTGATCTTCCCGTTCTCGATCCAGTACCCTTCCCGAACCGAGAAGTTGAAGTTCCCGCTCGTCGTGTCGACCGAGCCGCCGCCCATCTCCGCGGCATAGAAGCCCTTCGTGATGCCGCTGAAGAGCGAGGCGGGATCGTCCCGCCCGCGGTCGATGTAGGTGTTCGTCATGCGCGGGAGCGGCCGCTCGCGGTAGGACATGCGCCGCCCGTTGCCTGTGGGCCGCATGCTGAGGAGGAGCGCGCTCTGCTTGTCGAGGAGGTACGAGGTCAGCCCGCCCCCTTCGACCAGGATGGTCCGCTGCGTCGGGGTTCCCTCGTCGTCGATCGTGCCGGAGCCGCGGCCGCCGGGCCAGCGGCCGTCGTCCACCACGCGCACCAGCGGCGAGGCGACCGTCGCGCCCAGCTTTCCCGCGAGGAGAGACGTGCCGCGCCGGATGCCGTCTCCCTCGGACGCGTGCCCCAGCGACTCGTGGATCAAGACCCCGCCCCAGCCAGGACCGATGACCACGGGCATGGCGCCGGCGGGCGCGGGGCCCGCGGTCAGGAGCGTGATCGCCATGCGCGCGGCCTTCCTCGCTACCTCTTCCGCGTTCACGCGCGTCAGATAATCCTCGCCGACGCGTCCCCCCAGGGTGCCGAGCCCGCTCCGGCGCTCGGACCCCTGCACCGCCGTGGGCGTGCAGGCGACCGAGAGCAGATACTGGCGATCGATGTAGTAGCCGCCGTCCGAGGTGCCGATGAGCACGTCCTTCACCTCGTCCACGTATTCGACCCGCACCGAGACGATGCGGGGATCCACCGAGCGCGCGGCCTGGTCCATGCGGCGCACGAGGTCGAACTTGCGCGTCTCGGCCATGAGCGCCACCGGGAGAGTCAGCGAATACGCCGGCGCCGGGCGCCGGGCCGTGAGATCGATCGGGGCGACGGGACTCTGGTCCTTGACGATGCTCGAGGCCACGCGGGCGGCGTCGAGGAGCGCTCCGTAGGAGATCTCATCGGAGAAGGCGTACCCCGTCTGGGTCCGCCACACCACCCGCACGCCCGCGCCGCGCGGGTAGCCGTAGGTGACCGAGTCGATCTTCCCGTCGTCCAGGATGATATTGGTGCGGAAGCGCTGCTCGGCGTAGACGTCGGCGAAGTTGCCCCCGCGCAGGAGCGCCTCGACGAGGATCCGGTCGACGGTCTCCTCGTTCAGCACGTCGCGCAGCTCCTGCCCGATCCCCATGATCGCGCCTTCGGCGTCGCGCTGGAACAAGAGGTCCGGAAGGAGCGAGCCGCCCAGGGTGGCGGCGGAGAGCAGCGCTCCCTGGCGCAGGAACGCCCGGCGGGAGATCGGCTGGTCGAGGGGCATTGGAGGAAGCGTCGCAAAATCCGCGCTCGGTTGCAAGGCTCGGGGGCCGATGCTACATTCCGGCCATGGAGCGGATTCGGAGCCGGATCTTCAGCGTCGAAGAGGCCAATCAGCTTCTTCCCTACCTCGACGAAGCCCTGGAGCGCCTCTCCGGCCTGGGCCGGCAGGTGACCGGGATGAAGCGCGAGCTCGACGTCCTGCGCGCCATCGCCGGCTCGGGGGCGAGCGAGACGAACCCCGACCTCCAATCCCTGGGCGACAAGGAAGCGGGGTACGACGCCGCGGTCGAGGGGTTCCGGTCCTCCCTGGCCGACGTCTCGCGCCACGGCTGCATCATCCGCGACCTCGACCTGGGGCTGGTCGACTTCTACACGATGAACAAGGATCAGATCGTCTGCCTGTGCTGGAGGCGCGGCGAGGCCAAGATCGAGCACTGGCATCCCCTCGACGAAGGCTTCTCGGGGCGGCGCCCGCTCGAAGAGCTGCGCTGACCCCACTCCGGAGCCGACGCGCCCCGCGGCCCCCGCGGCACCCTCACCCTGGCGCCAGGAGACCCCGCATGGCCCGTTCCTTCTCCATCACGAACCCCGCCATCAACGAGTATCTCCGCGCGATCCAGACGCGACGCCATCCGATTCTCCGTCCGATGGAAGCGTACGCGGCGAAGCACGGCTTCCCGATCATCGGACCGCTGGTGGGCCCGATTCTCTACCAGCTCGCCAAGGCGATCGGCGCGCGGCGGGTCTTCGAGCTGGGCTCCGGCTTCGGCTACTCGGCCGTGTGGTTCTCGCAGGCGGTGGGTCCGCGCGGAAAAGTGATCATGACCGAGGGGAATCCCGAGAATTCCGAGCGCGCCATGCGCTACCTGACGCGGGCGCGGCTCGCCTCGCGCGTGAAGCCTCTGGTGGGCGACGCGCTCTCGCATCTCAAGGCGGAGCGAGGCGCCTTCGACGTGATCCTGAACGACATCGACAAATGGCAGTATCCCGAGGCGTTCCCGCTCGTCCGGAAGAAGCTCCGGAAGGGGGGCCTTTTCATCACCGACAACATGCTCTGGAGCGGGCGGGTGCTCCAGAAAAACCCCGACCGGAACACGCGGGGCATCCTCACCCTCACCCGCATGCTCACCACCGCGCCCGATTTCTTCACCGTCCTCCTGCCCGTCCGCGACGGCGTCACGGTCAGCCTGAAGCTGTAGGGCCGTGGACAAGCGCGACGTCGCCCGCGTCCTCGAGCAGATCGCGGCGATTCTCGAGATCAAAGGCGAGAACACGTTCAAGGTGCGGGCCTACGAAAACGCGGCCCGCGCTCTCGATTCCCTCTCCGAGGACCTGGGCGCGCTGATCGCCGAGTCCCGGCTGACCGAAGTGCGCGGCATCGGAAAGTCGATCGCCGGGAACATCGTGGAGCTGTGGACCTCGGGGCGGATGAAGTACTACGAGGAGCTGTGCGAGTCGGTCCCCCCCGGCTGGTTCGACCTGATGCGCATCCCCGGCCTCGGCGCCAAGCGGATCCGGACCCTCTGCGACCTGCTCTCCATCGCGTCGGTCGAGGACTTGAAGCGCGCCGCGGAGCAGGGGCGGATCCGCGAGCTGAAGGGATTCGGCGCGCAGTCCGAGAAGAAGCTCCTCGAGGGGATTGCTTTCCTGGAGAAGGGGGGAAGCCGCGAGCTGGGGGCCCTGGTCCGCC
>JANLXD010000545.1:0-2124 GCA_031364935.1 Candidatus Eiseniibacteriota bacterium | reverse complement strand
GAGCGACTTGGGGTTGGTCCCCACCACCGGCGGCATGTCGCTGGGCGCCGGCAGATAGGCGACCACGGCATCCAGCAGCTTCTGCACGCCCTTGTTCTTGAACGCCGTTCCGCCCAGCACCGGGATGACCTTGCCCAGGAGGACGCCGTGTCGCACCGCGCGCTGGATCATGGCCGGCGAGACTTCCTTGCCTTCCAGGTACGCGTGCATCATCTCGTCGTCGTACTCGGCCACCGCCTCCAGCATGTGGTGGCGCGCATCGGCCGCCGCCTTTGCCAGGTCGCGCGGGACCTCGCCCTCGGTGTACTTGGCGCCCAGCTCGTCGGTCTCGTAGGTGATCGCCTTCATGTCGATCAGGTCGATCATCCCCGTGTAGACCTCGCCCAAGTGGATCGGAAGCTGCATCGGCACCGCGTTGGCGCCCAGACGGTCCTTCATCATGTTCACGACGAAGTCGAAGTCGGCCCCGACGCGGTCCAGCTTGTTCACGAAGGCGATCCGCGGAACGCTGTACTTGTCGGCCTGACGCCAGACCGTCTCGGACTGGGGCTCCACGCCGCCCACGCCGCAGAACACCGCGACCGCGCCGTCCAGAACGCGCAGCGACCGCTCCACTTCGACCGTGAAGTCGACGTGGCCGGGCGTGTCGATGAGATTGATCTGGTGATTCTTCCAGAGACAGGTCGTCGCGGCCGAGGTGATGGTGATCCCCCGCTCGCGCTCCTGCTCCATCCAGTCCATGGTCGCGGCGCCGTCATGGACCTCGCCCATCCGGTGCACCTTCCCCGTGTAATAGAGGATGCGCTCGGTGAGCGTCGTCTTGCCGGCATCGATGTGGGCCATGATGCCGATGTTCCGCATATGAGAAAGATCGTACAGCCTGGGCACTGCCTAACCGTCCTATGCCGTCGCTACCAGCGGTAGTGAGCGAACGCCTTGTTGGCCTCCGCCATCTTGTGAGTGTCTTCCCGTTTTTTCACCGCGCCGCCTTCATTCTTGGAAGCGGCGATGACCTCGGCGGCGAGCCGTTCGGCCATCGTGTGATCGGGCCTGCTGCGCGAATACGAAATGATCCAGCGCAGGGCGAGCGCGGTGCGGCGGTCCTGACGGACCTCCACGGGCACCTGATAGGTCGCGCCGCCCACGCGGCGCGACTTCACTTCTAGAATCGGCTTCACGTTGTTGAGAGCCGTCTTCAGCACGCTCAACCCGTCCTGGCCGAGCTTCTGCTCGATCTGGTCCATCGCCCCGTAGAAGATCCGCTCGGCGGTGCTCTTCTTCCCCTGGTGCATCAGCGAATTGATGAACCGGGTGACCAGGACGTTGTTGTACCGGGCATCGGGCCGGACTTCGGCCTTATGGATCTTCGCGGCGCGGCGCATGGCTTATCGCTACCCCTTCTTCCGCTTGGTGCCGTACTTGGACCGGCTTTGCGTCCGACCGTCGACTCCCGAAGCGTCCAGGGTCCCGCGCACCACGTGATACCGCACGCCCGGCAGGTCCTTCACGCGGCCGCCGCGGATCAGCACGATGGAGTGCTCCTGGAGGTTGTGCCCTTCGCCCGGGATGTAGCAGGTCACTTCCATCCCGTTCGTCAAGCGGACGCGGGCCACCTTGCGGAGCGCCGAGTTCGGTTTCTTGGGTGTAGATGTATAGACGCGCGTGCACACGCCGCGTTTCTGCGGCGCGCCCTTGAGCGCGGGGGAAGCGGTCTTGGCAAGCTGCCGCTTCCGGCCGCGGCGCACGAGTTGATTCAGCGTCGGCACTTAACTTTCTCCATTCCAATTGGTTCCGGGCGCAAAGAACGGACATTCTATGAAGGACGCCGCTCCCCGGTCAAGCACTTTTTGCCTCTTCCTCGGCCGGAGTCGGCTTCTCCACCTCGTCCTCCTCCTCCGTAATCACCTCGACCCCCTTGTACTTGTTGATGCCGGTGCCGGCGGGGATGAGGTGCCCGATGATCACATTCTCTTTGAGTCCGCGGAGATGATCGGTCATGCCGAGCACGGAAGCCTCGGTCAGGACGCGCGTGGTCTCCTGGAACGAAGCCGAGGAGATGAAGCTCTGGGTCGACAGCGACGCCTTGGTAATCCCAAGCAGGAGCGGCTGATAGGTGGCCGGCTG
>JANLXD010000543.1:0-1508 GCA_031364935.1 Candidatus Eiseniibacteriota bacterium | reverse complement strand
CCACCTCGTAGGTGAGCGTGCCGCTCCGGCTGACGAGCCCGATCCGCCCGGGCGTGTGGATGAAGCCGGGCATGATCCCCACCTTCGACTGCCCCGGGGAGATGAGGCCGGGACAGTTGGGCCCGATCAGGCGCGTGGAGCGGCCTTCGAGGTAGCGGGCCACCTCGATCATGTCGCGCGCGGGGATCCCCTCCGTGATACAGACCACGAGCGGGATCTCGGCGTCGACCGATTCGTAGATGGCGTCCTGCGCGAGCGCGGCCGGCACGTAGATGACGGCGACGTCCGCCTTGGTCCGCGCGACGGCTTCCTCCACGGAGTCGAACACCGGGATCCCGTCCACCTGGGTCCCGCCCTTCCCGGGGGTCACGCCCGCGACCACCCGCGTGCCGTACTCCTTCATCTGCTTCGCGTGGAACGAGCCGTCGCGGCCCGTGATCCCCTGCACCAGGACGCGGGAGCCGCGGTCGATGAGGATGCTCATGCCGCCTCCGCCGCGCGGGCGATCACGGCGCGCACCGCTTCGTCCATGTCGGAGAGCGCCGTCATGCCGCGGGAGGAAAGAAGGTCTCGGGCCTCCTTCTCGTTCGTTCCGGTAAGCCGGATCACGATCGGAAGCCTCGTCCCCATCCGGTCGAGCGCGGTCAGGAGCCCGCGCGCCACGTCGTCGCAGCGCGTGATCCCGCCGAAGATGTTGAAGAGCACGGCGCGCACGCGCGCATCGCTCGTCAGGATGTTCATGGCCGCCGTCACCTTCTCGGGATTGGACGACCCCCCGATATCCAGGAAGTTGGCCGGTTTTCCCCCGTGGAACTGGATCAGGTCCATCGTCGCCATGGCGAGCCCGGCGCCGTTCACGACGCATCCGATGGTGCCGTCCAGGCGAACGTAGGAGAGCCCGTTCTCGCGCGCCTCCACCTCGCCCGGATCTTCGGCGCCCGCGTCGCGCATCGCGGCCAGGTCGGGGTGCCGATCGAGCGCGTTGTCGTCGATCACCACCTTGGCGTCGAGCGCCCAGACCTCGCCTCCCGGCGTGGTCACGAGCGGATTGATCTCGGCGAGCGAGGCGTCGCGCTCGGCGTAGAGCCGGGCGAGTTGACTCAAGATTGGCGCGATCCGCTTCTGGATCGCGAAGCGCGGGTCGAGGAACCGGGCCGCCTCGCGGGCGCGGTACGCGGGAAGACCGCGCTCATCCAGGTGCAGGCGGAGAATCCGGCCGGGGCTGGTCCTCGCCACCTCCTCGATGTCCACGCCGCCGGCGGGGCTGACCATGAGGAGCGGCGTCTCGTGCTTCCGGTCGAGGACGATCCCCGCGTAGAGCTCGTTCTCGATGTCGGTGGCGGGGGTGATCAATACCAGGCGCACGGTGTGCCCCCGGATGTCCATGCCCAGGATGCGGCCGGCCTCGCGGCGGGCCTCGTCGGGCCCGCGCACCACCTTCACGCCGCCGGCCTTGCCGCGGCCGCCGATCAGGACTTGGGCCTTCACCACGACGGGATAGCCCAGCC
>JANLXD010000528.1:0-1655 GCA_031364935.1 Candidatus Eiseniibacteriota bacterium | reverse complement strand
TCCCGGCGCACACCTTCGTGAGCGGCCTGAAGCTCTACTTCAAGACGCAGGACGTGATCTCGGGGCTGATCAAGGCCTTCTTCTTCGGGGGGATCATCGCGATGATGGGGTGCTACTACGGGCTGAAGAGCGAGGGGGGCGCCGAAGGGGTCGGCATCGCCACCACGCAGGCCGTGGTCGCCTCGTGCCTCCTGATCCTGATCGTGGACTACATCCTCGCGTCGTTCCTCTTCCGGGTGATCTTTGCCTGACACGGCGATCGATTTCCGAGGCTTGAAGAAGCGTCTCGGCCGGAAGGAAGTGCTCCGCGGCCTGGATCTCGAGGTGCGGCGCGGCGAGTGCCTGGTCATCGTCGGGCGAAGCGGGACGGGAAAGTCGGTCCTCCTGAAGCACGTGGTCGGGCTGATGCGGCCCGACGAGGGGGAGGTCCGGGTGAACGGAGTGGAGGTGGAGACGCTCGCCGAGAAGGAGCTGCTCGAGCTAAGGCGGAGCATGGGGATGCTCTTTCAGGGAGGCGCCTTGTTCGATTCCATGAGCGTGGGAGAGAACGTGGGGCTGCCGCTCCGCGAGCACACATCCATGCCCGAGCCGCAGGTGGAGATCGTGGTGGGCGAGAAGCTCTCGCTGGTGGGGCTGGAGGGAACCGAGGAGATGCGTACGTCCAGCCTGAGCGGCGGGATGAAGAAGCGCGCCGCGCTCGCGCGGTCTTTGGTCCTGAATCCCAAGATCATGCTCTACGATGAGCCCACGACCGGGCTCGACCCGATCACTTCGGACCTGATCAACCGGCTGATCAAGCGCCTGCAGCAGCGCCTGGGGATGACGTCGATCGCCGTGACGCACGACATGCGAAGCGCCTATCATATCGGCGACCGAATCGCCATGCTGCACGAAGGCCGGATCCACGCGATGGGCACGCCGGAGGAGATCCAGGCGACCACCGACCCGGCCGTGCGCCAGTTCATCGAGGGGAGCGCGGAAGGCCCCCTCCTGCCCACGTAGCCCAGGTAACGAGGATACGGATGAACCACACGTCGCGACGCTCCGCGGTCCAGGTAGGCATCATGGGACTCTTGGCCCTGGTGCTCCTGCTCGGGGGCGTGGTCTGGGTGAAGGAGTACCGGCTCGGGGAGCGGAAGGCTCCCTACAACGCGCACTTCCAGGAAGTGGGGAACCTGGCGGTGGGGGATCCGGTCAGTGTGCGCGGCGTGCGGAAGGGCGCGGTCACCGCCGTGAAGCTGGAAGACCAGGGCGTACGCGTGGAGTTCGAGGTGGACAAGGACGTGATGCTTCACCCCGACGCTACCCTCCGCGTCGCGAACATCGGGTTCATGGGGGAGAAGTTCCTCTCCCTCGAGCCGGGCGCCGCGCCCGGGCGCTTCGATCCCAAGAAACCCGTCCCCGGCCGCTTCCAGTCGGGCGTGCCCGAGGTGATTTCGGGGGCCGGCGATCTCGTGGTCGAAACGACCGAGCTCTCCTCGCGGCTGAACGTGATGCTGGATGCGCTGGATCCCGCGACCGTCGAGCGGACGTCGAAGAACATGGAGAAGGCGTCGCACTCCCTCTCCACCGCGCTCGGCGACAACCGCGACGACCTGCGCACCGCCATCCTCGACTTCAAGGCCGCCGCGAAGGACCTCCGCGCCATCGCCGTG
>JANLXD010000466.1:0-1631 GCA_031364935.1 Candidatus Eiseniibacteriota bacterium | reverse complement strand
GACGGCGCCTCCAATCGCGGCATCGAAGAGATCCGGAACCTCCGCGAGAACGTGAAGTACGCGCCGTCGGGCGGAAAGTCCAAGGTCTACATCATCGACGAGGCGCATCAGCTCACCGATTTCGCGTGGAACGCGCTCTTGAAGACGCTGGAAGAGCCGCCTCCCCACGTCCGCTTCGTGTTCGCCACCACCGAGGCTTTGGAGGTGCCGGACACGATCGCCTCGCGCTGCCAGGTCTTCGAGTTTCGTCGGCTTCGGAGCGAGGAGCTGATCGAGCACTTGAAGCGCGTCGCGGCCGCGGAGAAGGTGGCCCTGGACGACGAGGCCGCCGCGCTCATCGCGCGCGCCTCCGAGGGCTCGGTGCGGGACGCGCTCTCGCGCCTGGACCAGGCGCTTTCGGTCTCGCCGGAGGGTGTGACCGCGGACGCCGTGGCGCAGGCTCTGGGTCTGGGCGGGCTGGATCCCTTCTTCGGCCTGGGCGACGCGATCGCGGCGCGCGATCCGAAGCAGGCGCTGGTGACGATGGACCGCCTGTACGACGGCGGCATGGACGTGGAGGAGATCGCGGAGGGGCTGATCCACCACCTGCGCCAGCTCATGCTGCTTGCGGTGGACCGCTCCCTCGAGAAACTGGTCGACGCGGCGCCCTCCGATCGGGAGCGCTACGCCGCCCAGGCCGCGAAATTCCACGCGAGCGATCTGAGCGCGATGCTCGCGCTGCTCTTGGAGTCGAGCGGAGCGCTCCGCCGCGCCGAGACCCCGCGCGCGCTCCTCGAAGTGTCGCTGCTCGAGCTATGCACGCTCCCGTCGGCCCGCTCCATCGACGATCTGCTCCGCCGGCTGGATTCGCTGGAGACGCGGTTGGGCGGCGGGGGAGCGCCATCGGGTCCGCGCGTGGCGCCGTTCGTGCCGCCTGTGCCCCATGGTCCGACGACACCGCGGCGTGACGAGCCGCCCCGGGCGGGAGCACCGCCCCGCGCCGAAGTGCCACGGACCGAGCCGCCCCGAGCCGCTGCGCCACCGCGCCCGGAGCCGCCACGAACCGAATCGCGCGCGGTCGAACCCACGCCCGCTGCCGCGCCGGCGCCCGTAGCGGAGGCAGTCCCCCTTGCCGCGGCGGAGCCCATCCCCGCCGACGATTTCGAGCGGTGGAAGCGATCGGTCGACCGCGTGAAAGAGCGTAAGCTTCTCCTGGGGACGTGCCTCGAGGAGGGAGCGTTCCTCGGCGTTTCGGGAACGGCGGTTCGAGTGGCCCTGACACCCGAGCACTCGTTCCACAAGGCGATGCTGGAGATGAAGGAGAACCGGGAGATCCTGAACCAGGAATTCGAAAGCCAATTCGGGCGCGGGGCCACGTTGGCCTGCGTCATCGGCAATCCGTTCGGCGCCACCGCGGCCGCCGCCCGCGTGCGCGAGGAGCTTCTGTCCGACGCGGCCGTCGCGGCGGCCTCATCGCCGACCGACGCGCCGGCGGCTCCGGCCGCGCCCTCCATCGTCCAGCGGATCGTCGAGATCTTCGACGGCGAGATCCTGGACCTTGGGGACCTCGGGGATCTCGGCGGCGAGGCGGGCGCCTCGGGGAGAGGAATCGCGTGAACATCCAGTCGATGCTGAAGCAGGCCCAGGCTCTT
>JANLXD010000455.1:0-2320 GCA_031364935.1 Candidatus Eiseniibacteriota bacterium | reverse complement strand
CCGCTGTCTGCACCACGATCGGAGAGCCGGCTGGGGGCAGGTGCGGCAGGAGCGCCAGGCGAAGAGCGTCGGCTCCTTCCTCCTGCGCGAGACGCCGGTAGGCATCGAAACGCGCGAGCACGGCCGCGAGGAGCACGCGACGGTCGAGCACGCGGCCCATGGCGGCCACCCGAAGGGAGGTGGCGCGCCCGCCGAGCTCGGCCGGAAACTCCCCTGCGAACTGGTTCGCGTTGATACCGACGCCGATGGCCAAGACGTGGCCCCCCGCGCCCGGCTCCGCCTCATCCACCGTGCCACGCCGCGGCCGCGCCTCGGCCAGCACGCCGCAGAGCTTCCGCCCGCCGTGGAGGACGTCGTTGGGCCATTTGACCGCGAGCGGCTCGCCGGCCGCCTCGCTCCCCGCATCAGCGACCGCGCAAGCCATCGCGATCCCCAACAGCGGATATCGAGCGAGAGGAATCGTAGGGCGAAGCAACAGGGAGAAGAGCAGCGACGCTCCGGGAGCGTCCCACCAAACGCGTCCCTGCCGCCCGCGGCCCGCGGTCTGCTCCTCCGTCACGATCACGAGG
Organism: Candidatus Eiseniibacteriota bacterium; assembly: GCA_031364935.1. GTDB lineage: Bacteria > Eisenbacteria > RBG-16-71-46 > SZUA-252 > SZUA-252 > DASQJL01. Next base: position 1,751 of record JANLXD010000455.1, on the reverse strand, counting down.
CCCTCCGGCGCGCCTTCGGCGCCGCGGGCGAGAACCTCGTCGTTGGTGGAGCCGACGGAGCGGCGGAACTCGACCGGCACTGCGAGGAAAACAGCCTCGCTCACGACAGCGCTCCCCCGACGGCCACCCGGCTCACAGCGCCTCGTCGATCATTAGCGACAGATCCAGCGCGGGCGCCGAATGGGTGAGCGCCCCGATCGAGATGTAGGAGACGCCCGGGATCGCAAACTCGCGCACGTTGGCGAGGCGGACCCCGCCCGATACCTCGATCTCGACCGTGCCGCCCGGCGCGCCGCCTCCCGCTTCGGGAGCGCCGCTCTTTCCCTTGGCGCGCGGCGTCTTTCGGGTGAGTCCCAGGCGCTTCACCACCTCGGCCACCTTCGCGGGAGTGAAATTGTCGAGAAGGATGCGGTCCACGCTCATCTCGCCCACTTCCAGCGCTTCCTCCATCGTGCGCACCTCAACCACCACCGCGAGTTTCTTCTCATGGGCGGAGGCCTTCGCGCGCTCGACCGCCTGGCGCAGACCACCCGCGGCTCGCGCGTGGTTCTCCTTCACGAGCACGCCGTCGAAGAGCCCGAAGCGGTGATTCATCGCGCCGCCCGCGAGTACGGCGTACTTCTCCAAGATTCGGAGCCCGGGCGTGGTCTTCCGCGTGTCGAGGATGTGGACGCCCGTCCCCTCGACCGCTTTGACGAACGCGCACGCCAGGGTGGCGATGCCGGATAAATGCTGCAGGAAGTTGAGCGCCACGCGCTCCGCGGTCAGGATGGCGCGCGTCGAGCCTTCGAGCACGGCCACGGGCGCGCCGCGTGGAACCGGGCCGCCGTCCGGCGCCCCCCAGGTGATCCTGATCGTGGGGTCCAGCTCGCGGAAGGCGAGCGCCGCTACCGCGCTCCCCGCGAGGATCCCCTCGTGCTTCGCTTCGATGTGGGCCCGCGCCCGGGCGGTCGGATCAACGACGGCGTCGGTGGTCGCGTCCCCTCCCCCGACGTCCTCCGTCAGGGCCAGGCGCACCATCGGCAATGCGATCGTCTCGAGCCGCACGCTGAGACTCCTTTCCGGGTGAGAGCTTCAACTCGTCCAGGCGGTCCCGAAAGACCGCGGCGAGCTCGAATTCCTCTCGGGAGGCCGCTTCCAGCATCTCCTTCTCGAGCACTTCCATGAGCCCCTCGCGGTCCAGGTCCAGCGCCCGCGCGGGAAGGAGCTGCTCCACGTCGCGCGCGGCGGCCGCGTCGGCAACGGAGGTGGTTCGCATCACTTCCTCGACCGATTTCACGATGGTGGTGGGCGTGATCCCCTGCTCCTGGTTGTACTGGAGCTGAACTTCGCGCCGGCGGTTCATCTCCTCCATGGCGCGGCGCATGGCGCCGGTCACCTGGTCGGCGTACAGGAGCACCTCGCCGCGGATGTGTCGCGCGGCGCGCCCGGCGGTCTGGATCAACGACGTCTCCGAGCGGAGGAAGCCCTCCTTGTCGGCGTCCAGAATGGCGACCAGCGAGACTTCCGGAAGATCCAGCCCCTCGCGCAGCAGGTTGATCCCCACGAGCACGTCCACCTTGTGGAGGCGGAGCGCCCGCAGCACTTCCATCCGGCCGATCGTGTCGATGTCGGAATGGATGTAGCGCACGCGCACGCCGGCCTGGAAGAGATACTCGGTCAGGTCCTCGGCCATGCGCTTGGTCAAGGTGGTGACGAGCACGCGCTCTCCGACCTCGACCCGCTTCTTGATCTCCTCCAGCAGGTCGTCG
>JANLXD010000416.1:0-6181 GCA_031364935.1 Candidatus Eiseniibacteriota bacterium | reverse complement strand
TCACCTGGCCCGGACAGGCGCTCGCGTACAAGCTGGGGCAGATGGAGATATTGAAGCTCCGGGACGAAGCCAGGAAGCGGCTGGGTTCCCGGTTCGACATCAAGGCCTTTCACGACGCCGTGCTGGCCAACGGAGCCGTATCGCTTCCTGTGTTGAGGCAGCAGATCGAGGCGTACATCGCCGCGGCGGCGGGAACTCCGTAGCCGGGAGGTAGGGTCCGTCGAGTCGTGAAATTCAGCGAACGAGCTTGATCGCCGCCGTGCTTCCGCCCGCGCGAATGCGGGCGAAGTAAATACCGTGAGGCAGCGCGCCGCCCTTCGCAGCGCGCGTGGTCCACGAAACAGTGTGTTCTCCTGCGGCCATCGATCCCCACTCCCTGGCGGAGACCAGACGGCCCCGGATGTCATAGACCGCGATCCCTACCGGCCCCTCTCGCCCCGTCGCGAGCGCGAAGGCGAAGTCGGCGTTCGAGCCTCCGGACAGGGCCCGGAAGTGCAGGACACCGGCGCGGGCGCCCGCGGCCGGCGCCCCGCCGGGCGCGGCACGAACCAGGGACCCGGCCGCGTGGGCTCGCTCCTCCACGATGAAAAAACCACGCCCTATGTCGCTGGCGTAGATCCGCCCGTCCGAGCCGAAGTAGGCGCCCCACGTCTGGCGCATGTTGAAGCCGCAATCCTGCTTGCACGCCTCATTCTCGTTCCCGTTGGGGAGGAAGAAGGCGGCCTGGACGGGTGCGGTCTTGTCGCTGGTGTCGATCAGACGAATCCCCATGGAGTAGTTCGCGACGAGGAGCTGGTTCTCGCCGCGCACGTCCAGGTTGTGCGCATCGTAGGAGAAGGCCCGCTTGAAGGCGGCTTCGATGGCGCCGTTGAACTGTCCACTGTGGATGATCGCGTTCAGCGCCGAAGCCTGAACCGGGTGCCCCTGGATGTGCCATCCCCCGACCAGCGTCGGCGTGCAGTAGGACGTGCCGTCGCAGGGGCTGGTGTCGAGGACGTGCACGCCGCCGCTCTCGAGCAGTCCGATCTCATCCTCAAGGTAGACCCAGTTGGCCGAGGGCGTCGCCGCGGCGTAGTGGGCGGCTCGGAGCCCGTTGGTGAAGAAACCGTAGTCGAATGCGCCCACCTCGACCGGGTCGGACGGATTCGTGACGTCCACGATGCGGAGTCCGCTGTCCCAGTAGCTCACGTAATCGAGGACACGGCCGCTTCGGGGATGCCTCTGGATGAACCCCTCATGTGCGAAGTTGAAACCCTGGCAGTAGGGAGGGGCCGGCACGCATCCGATCCCTTCACTCGAGGCGTACTGGCTCAGGACGTCGCCGGTCAGGATGTTCGCGACGGTGACTTTGAGGTTTCCCTCGCTGTTGGCGTACGCGTACGGCCGGCCCGTTTCCACCTCGGGATCGATCTGAACAGTGTGGATGCCTCCGGGGATCGAGATGCGGCGCAGCAACGCCGGATGGTAGGGATCCGGGCCGATGTCGTAGACGCTGATCCCTTCGAACCCGCCCCGGGCGGACCAGGATTGGTGGCTCACGACGAGGTAATGGCCGACGCGATCGAGGTCGGCCGAGTCGGATGTCAGAAGATCGCTCGTGATGTGGGTCGAGAGCCGGTCGGCCAGGACCGGATTCGCGGGGTCCCGCGTGTCGATGACCGCGACCCCCTGATCGTCGAACGATCCCAGATAGGCCACCTGACGGTTCGCGTCGGCGGCGATGTTGGAGTATTGACCCGCCGGCCAGGGGGCCACCGTGCCGACGAGGGTCATTGGATTCCCGGCGCCCAGGGCCGATGTCGAAGTGCCCAGGAGGGCCGTGAACAGTCCGCCGAGGGCCCGGAGGATTCGTGCGGGTCTCATGATGTCGTGCCTCCTCATAACGTGAGCGGGAACCTCTACCGCGTGAGCGCGAACGAAGTCCGGACGTACACGTAGCGTCCGTTATAGCCGAAGGGGGATGCCGCGGCCCACGGGAACGTTCCGAAGTTGTTGTTGAAGTCGTCGCGCGCCTTGTCCGGATAGGTGTCGAAAACGTTGCGCGCCCCCACCGTCAGGTCCATCGAGGCGAACTTGTACCCGGCCTCCGCGTCGACCACCGTCTTCGCCCCGTAGGTCTCGCGGCAGTCGTCGCAGTAGCCCGGCTGCGCGGAAGCGAACTGGCCGTAGTAGGAGCCGCGTCCCAGCGCGTGGAACCCGCCCGCGGCGTACTCGCCCGTCAGCGTGCCGCGCCACTCGGGTCGCTCCTCTTCGATCGCCACGCGCGTGACCACGTCGAGCAGGCCGGTCTCCTCGGAATTCACGAGCACGGCCGGAAGCGGGTCGACGCGTGTGATCTCGTTCTTCGTGAAGTTGAGCCCGCCCCGGAGGAGCAGGGAGCGCGAGCCGCCCATGGCGATGCGCCAGTCGCCGGTCACGTCCACGCCCTGCGTGCGCGTGTCCAAGCCGTTCGTGAAGTACTGCACTCCGGAGATCTCCGAAAATCCGCCGCCGGTGAGGATCGCGCGGGTCGTGTCGTCGTCGAACGTGGCTCCGAGCAGGATCCGATCGTCGATCGTGACGCGGAAATAGTCCGCTGTGATCATCACGTTGTCGCGAGGGCTGAACGCGAAACCCGCGCTCAGGTTGAGCGAGGTCTCTTCCTTGAGCGGCTTCGCGCCCAACAGGCGGGCGGCGGGGTGATCGACCGGATAGACGCCGATCTCCTCCTGCACGCCCGAGATGAAGTTGGTGACGACCTTGCTGAAGTGGATCTGCCCCAGTCCCGGCGCCCGAAACCCGGTGCTTCCTCCGGCCCGCAGCGTGAGCCGCTCGGAGGGCTGGAAGCGCACCGCCGCCTTCCCCGTGACCACGCTCCCGAAGTCGCTGTAGTGCTCGAAGCGCCCGGCCACGTTGGCGAGAACCTTCGGCGTCAGGTTGCTCTCGAGATCCAGGTAGGCCCCGACGTTGTCGCGCTTGGCGTCTGCCTCGTCCGAGGGCGTGAAGCCGGAGAACACCTGGGACCCCGCCGCCGCGTCGCCGCCGAATTGATCAGGGCTGCCGCCGTCGATATACGACGCGCGTTCCCCCCGGCCGATCTTGTACGCCTCGTGGCGGTACGCGGCGCCGAAGGCCAGGTTCACCGGCGCGGCCAGCTTGAAATTCAGCGGCTTGGACGCGCTCACCGCGGCGATCATCTCGTCGCGCTTCACTTGTCCCGCGAAGAAGGAGGTCTGGTTGGGAATGCCCGGCTCGTCGCCGGTGTTCGGGAGGCTGTCCGGGCCCATGGAACACGGCACGTCGAGACAGGGCCCGAGCGATACGTTGAGCGTGTTTCTCAGGTTGTACTGGAAATCGTTGTGGCCGTAGGAGCCGCCAGCGTCGACCTTCCAGCCGCTGGGGGAGAGCATGACTCCGCCGGCCGCCGAGTAGTCGGTCACGTCGGGGGCGAATTCCGGGAGATATCCGAGCGGGTGGATCTCCGGCCAGTTTTTATTGCTGTCGGCGTAGCGGCGATAGCCGTTCCCGGTTCCCTTGCGGAAGCTGTACCCGCCGTGTCCGTAGAGATTGGCGGTGGCGCCCTCGTTCAGCGGAAAGCGGAGATCGGCGTAGGACATGACGTCCTTCTCCAGACCGTCCCCCCAATGGTGGTTCGGCTGCGGCACGGGGTTTCGCTTGAGCACCACCTGGCCCTCGCTGTCCACGGAGTCGGCCACGCCGCTCACGCTGGTGTCGAAGGGGTCGGCCCAGGCGCGATTCGTCGGCTGCCGGTCGAGAAACTCGCCGAAGAGGGCCAGCGACCCGCGTCCGATGCCGATCCCCCAGCCGCCGTTCACGTCCACGACCGTGCCGTCGTCCGGGTAGTCGGAGGTCGTGTACCTCCCGGCGGCGACGTTCACGAACGGGTCGAAGCGGCCGCGCTTGGTGACGACGTTGACCACGCCCGCGATGGCGTCCGAGCCGTACTGGGCGGAGGCGCCGTCGCGCAGCACTTCGATGTGCTCGATGGCGCTCGCGGGGATGGCATTCATGTCCACGCCGCTCGAGCCCGCGCCGGTCCCGTAGGCGAACGTGTTGACCACCGCGGTCTGGTGGCGCCGGACGCCGTTGACCAGGACCAGCGTGTGGTCGGGGCTCAAACCCCGGAGCGTGAACGGCCGGACGATGTCCGTGGCATCGGTGACGCTCTGCCGCGGAAAGTTGACCGACGGCGAGAGGGACTGGAGCACCTGACTGGTCTCGTTGGTCCCTTGCCTGGCGATCTCCTCGGAGGTGTAGACGTCCACCGGCACCGCCAGCTCGTCCGCGGCGGTGTGCGGGGCGCGCGATCCCACCACCACGTCCGTGGCCGGAATCTGGATGGGGGTCCGCTCCAGCGTGAAGGAAGCCTCGACGACCGCGCCCTCGGCGGCGGTCACGACGCGGCTCAAGGGTCGGTATCCGATGATGCCGACGCGCAGCGTGTGCGTCCCCGGGGGCACTCCGTTGATCTGGTAGGCGCCGTTCGCGTCGCTGGTCGCGCGCAGGGAGGTGCCCTCGATCCGCACGGTGACGTCATCGAGCGGATCGCCAGCGCTGTCGGTGATCCTGCCGGAGAGGGTGGCGGTTTGGGCCGATGCGAAGGGTGCGAACAGGACCAGCAGGGCCAGGACGGTCACGGCGCGGAGCGCGGTCTTCACGGGGCCTCCTCTTGCGGTCAAGGCGTTGCCAGCGGAAGGGAGCGCGAATCTATGGAGAACGGGGGCATCTTATTCCCGTCTCGTCATTTTCTCAACGGAGGGTAGGGTCGCGCGGCAGCGCGGCGGTGGACGCGAAGGGGCTCAACTGATATGATTGGCGCAACACGACACGCCAAACACGACGCCAAAGGCATACGAGACCCCTGACCGACACCGTGCGTCCAATGTCTCTGACTGCCTCGGAATCCTCGCCGTCCCAAGCACTTCCCCGAACAACGCGGCTCCTCAGCAGCCTTTGCGTGCTCCTGGCCTGGTGCCTGCTTGCCGTGGCGGCTGGTCGCGCGTCCGCCGCATGGACCGTCGCGGGTCCACGAGCCAAGAGCGTCCAGGCGATCGCGCGGGACCCCCTGAACCCGTCACGCATGTGGGCGGCCACGATGGGTGCGGGCGTCTACCGTACGCTCGACGCTGGCTTCACCTGGACAGGGTATCGGGACAGCCTCCTCAATACGTTCGTGCGCTGCCTTGCCGTGAATCCCAAGCACCCCGATTCCGTGTTCTGCGGCACGAACGACGGCATCTTTTTGAGCGTGGACGGGGGCGTGAACTGGAAGCAGAGGCTGGCGACCACCTTCTCGGTTCGCGGGCTCGCCATTCACCCGGTCCGCACCTCCGTCGTGTACGCCGCCACCTACGGTCTGGGAATCTACAAGTCGCTGAACGGCGGATCGTCCTGGACCGCGATCAATCTGGGACTGGCGAGTACGAAGGTGAGGGACATCGCGATCCATCCGGCCAAGCCGGAGACGCTCTTCGCCGCTACCGCGAGCGGCGGCGGGGTGCACTGGAGCTTCAACGGCGGTCTCATGTGGGCCCAGGTTCCGGATACCACCGCCAATTCAGGAAGCGCGGAGCAGATCCAGATCGATCCGCTCAACCCAAGCCGCGTGTACGCGGCGATGTCGGACCGCGGCGTCGTCCGGAGCATCGACGGCGGAACCACGTGGCTCCGAATCAACCGCGGACTTACCTCGTTCCGATGCCGGTCCCTGGCGATCGTCGACACGCTCCGCTATGTCGGAACCGACAGCGCCGGAGTGTATTTCAGCACCCTCAGCGACACGCTCTGGCATCAGGTGAACGCGGGGCTCACGAACGGGGACGTGGAGGCACTCTTCGCGTCCGCCGCAAGCCCGGGAACTGCCTGGGCCGGCACCGACGGCGGGGGAATCTTCCGCACGGACAACCGCGGGAGCCTGTGGACCCAACTCGACGGCGGGATGCTCAAGACGTTCATCTTCTCGCTCGCGGTGCGGCCGTCCTCTCACGTCGTGTACGCGGGGTGCGGCTTCGGGGACCGGTTCTGGCGGAGCGCCGACCAGGGAGCCTCCTGGGTTCGCGCCGCGAGCCTGTTCAGCCGCGATTCGGAGCACGGCATTGCGCCCGATCCCGTCCTGGCGCAGACGGTCTACCTCTCGGCATATGGGCAGGGAGTCTATCGGAGCGATGACGACGGGCTGTCC
>JANLXD010000332.1:0-5355 GCA_031364935.1 Candidatus Eiseniibacteriota bacterium | reverse complement strand
TCGGCGCCGCCATCCAGGCTGCCACGGACGGGAGGCCGGAAGTATTTCCGCTTCCGTCGACTTGGTCCGCGCCCGCGGGGACGACCGGCTCGGTCTCGTTCCAGATCCACAGCATGGGAGGCACCGAGGAACTGCTCCTGTCGGCGGGACGCTTCAATCCCGACGTGAACAACTCCGGCGGAGTCTTCGCGGGAGGCGGACCTCCACCTGCGTTGACGCTCGCGGCCGGCTCCACGGTGACCGTCAACGTTCCGACAACGATCCCCGCCTCGGCGTACGCCGGAAACGCGAACGCCGTGCAGCTCGGCGTGATGAGCCTGGGCGGTGCCTCGAACTCAGTCGGCCTGGCGATGGTGAGCGCATCGCTCCCCGATTCGCTCCCGACCGCGCTGATTCCGGTAGGGGTGACGTCATTCAGCGAGGCCGCCGCCGGTCGCGACGGTCCGGCGTACCTCGGATCGCGCGGCGTGTGGCTGGTGCCGTGCGGCGAGGACGGGGTGCGCGTCATTCGCAACTCCTCGACCGATTCCATCGGGCCAATCGACGCGAACGGTGACGGCGCCGATGACCGCGTTGTGGGAACCATCCGCATCCCGGGCTACGCGGCGGCCCTCACGGTCATTCCCGGCTTCGTGACAGCCCTTGGAGAGACGCTGGACGTGGGGCTCCTCGCGGCGGGCCGCGGCGGCCTCATGCTCCTCGACCTCCGCGTCGTCGAAGATCCACTGTTCGTGCCCTGGAGCGATTTCTTCGATACCGACGGGAACGGCATCGACGACCGCATCCTGCGCACCATTCCCACACCTGGCTTCGCGACCGATGCCGCGTGGGTCCGCTCATTCGTATCGGGTCGCCACGTGGCGCTGGTCGCCGACGCCGACATCGGGTCGAATCCCGTGGCGGCGGACTACAACCCCGCGCTCATCGTGGCCGGGACCGGAGCGGGCATCGTGGCCGTGGACGTGGATGCCGCCATCGATTCGCTGGGGCCGGTGCCGTACGCGGCCGGGACGCTCGCGACGCAGGGAAGCGCGCTGGATCTGGAGCTGCGCGGCGGTACGACGCCCGAGATGGTGCTCGCGGACGGAAGCGGCGGCGTGGCGCTCTACAGTCTGGCGGTCAGCACGGGAGCGCCAGCGACCGTTACGTTCACGCCGCGCGGGGAGATCCCCTTGTCGGGCATGTGGGGAGCACCCGACGCGCGCGACCTGGCCTGGGTCTCGAACTCCAGCGACAGCTCCTACGTGGCGCTCGCGGCCGCCGCGGGCGGCGTCCAGATCGTGCGCGTGCCCCGCGGCACCGGAGCGCCGACGTTGGTGCTCGCGCAGCAGACGGCGGCGCCGGCCATTGGCATTGCGGGCGCGTGGACGGGAACGCTGGGCGTGGCGATGGGGGCCGGAGGAGTGGAGCTTCTTCGCGCCCCGGGGGTGAGCGAGCTGGACACGATCCAGCCCGGTGCGCCCGCGCCGTACACGTGGCCGGTCAATCTCGCGCGCGGGCAGTCGTGGGGTGCTTCCGGTGGACTGGAGCGGGCGCGGCATCAGGGTTGGACCGCCGGCGCCACGTCGCTACGATTCCGCGATACGGCGGGCGGCATTCCCGATCTCATGGTGAGCGATGGCGCGCGGCTTCTGGTTTTACGCCCGGGGACGGCGTCGATTACTTCGGTCGAAACGCGCTCGGCGCCGCCCGCGGTCGCGCGGATTCGTGTATTGCCCAACCCGACCGCGGGAGCGATGTGGATGGAGATCGCGCGCGCCGCTCCATCGTCGCGCCTCACATCACTCGCGGTCCGGATTGCGGATGCTCGCGGGCGACTTGTCCGCACGCTTCGTGTCGTGGAGTCGGGCCCGCTGATCCGGCTCTTCTGGGACGGCCGCGATGATCATGGCCGCGCGGTCGCGTCCGGCCACTACTGGGCGTCTCTTGACGACGGCGGCGCCACGCAGGGGAAGCGAGCGCCGGCCGCTTCGATTACACTTATCCGTTAGAGCGTCCCCAGTTCCACCGCGTCGTTGGCTGACACCCTCTTTTCCAAACCCGAGTCCCCCATGAAACCAAAGGAAGCCCTTTCGATCTTCCATCATAAATATGTTCCAGGCGAGCCCGCCGGACCGCCCCTCACGCTGCTCCTCCTCCACGGCACCGGCGGTGACGAAGACGATCTCCTGCCGCTCGGCCCTTATCTCGCACCCGGTGCCGCGTTGTTGAGCCCGCGGGGCCGCGTCCTCGAAAACGGAGCGCCCCGATTTTTCCGTCGCATCGCCGAAGGCGTGTTCGACGAAGAGGATTTGAAGTTTCGTACCGAAGAGCTGGCGGAGTTCGTGCGCGAGGCGCGTGAGGCGTACGGGTTGGAGAACCGCCGTCTCGTGGCAGTGGGCTTTTCGAACGGGGCGAACATCGGGGGAAGCTTGCTCCTCATGCGGCCTGAGGTTCTCGACGGGGCCATCCTTTTCCGCGGCATGGTGCCCTTCACGCCCGACATGCCACCGCAGTTGAGTGGAAAAGCCGCGTTCCTGGGCGCGGGGAAGGCCGATCCTCTCGTGCGGCCCGCCGAAGTCGAGCGCTGGGCCGCCATGCTCCGAGCCGCGGGAGCCGACGTCACGCTCCACTGGTCCGCGATGGGCCACGCCATGGGCCAGGACGACGTGGACGCCGCGCGGGATTGGTTAAAGGGAAAGTACGCCTAGGCGGGAGCTACGAGGTCGCGGAAGCGTCTGAGTTAGTTGCTACCTAATCCCGCCAGGCCTGGTGGCGGTTCGTGATCGGCAGCCGCCGGTCCTTGCCCAGCGCGCGCGGCGTGATGCGGATGCCGGGTGGGGCCTGGCGGCGCTTGTACTCGGCGCGATCCACCATGCGGATGATGCGCTGGACCAGATCGCGGTCGTGCCCCATCGCGACAATGCGGTCCACCTCCCAATCCTCCTCGACGTAGGCACGCAGGATGGGATCGAGCACGTCGTACGGCGGGAGCACGTCCGTGTCTAGCTGCCCCGAACGAAGCTCGGCAGTCGGTGGACGCTTGATCGTGCGATCCGGGATCCAGGCGGCGCGGCCGGCTCGGACGTTTCGGCAGCGGGCAAGCTCGTAGACGAGCGTCTTCTGCACGTCCTTCAACACAGCGAACCCTCCCGCCATGTCGCCGTAGAGTGTCGTGTACCCGGTCGCATACTCGCTCTTGTTGCCGGTGGTGAGCACCAGCCAGCCGAACTTGTTCGACAGCGCCATCAGAAGATTTCCGCGGATCCGTGACTGGATGTTCTCCTCGGTCACGTCCTCGGGGCGCCCCTCGAACACCGGGCGCAGCGTCTTTTTGTACGCCTCCATCTCGGCCCCGATCGGAAGCGTGACGAGCCGGATGCCCAGGTTGGTCGCAAGCGCAGTCGCATCCTCTTCGCTTTCCGGGGTCGTGAAGGGCGAGGGCATGAACACGGCGGTCACGTTCTCGGGGCCCAGCGCGTCCACTGCGACTGAGGCCGTGAGCGCCGAGTCGATGCCGCCCGACGCTCCCAGCACCACGCGCTCAAACCGGTTCTTCCGCACGTAGTCCCGCGTGCCCACGATGAGCGCCTCGTAGACCTCGGCTTCACCTGCAGGCGTCTGTACCTTGCGCGATTGGAGCGGGGGGCGCTCCGGCTCGGCGACCGGAGTCAGCTCGACGGTCGGGATCGGCTCGGACGGCTCCTCGCGCTGGGCCTCGCGGCTGCGCGGGTCTTTCAAACGCGCCGAAAAGACCTCATTCAAGTCGATGTCCAGGACGACCAGGTCCTCCTCGAACGATTTCGCCAGGGCGAGCGTCTCGCCGCGCGGTCCGAACACGCGGCTGTTCCCGTCGAAGACTAGCTCGTCCTGTCCCCCCACCGAGTTCACGAACGCGACGATGGACACCGCGTCCTGGGCCCGCGTCGCGAGCATGCGGTCACGCGCCACGCTCTTGCCCATGTGGAACGGGGACGACGACAGGTTGATCACGAGATCCGCGTCGCCGTACACCGCGAGCTGGTTCATGTTCGACGGAAGCCAGATGTCCTCGCAGATGTTCACGCCGAACGTCAGCGCCCCGCGCTTCACGACGAACGGATTGCGACCCGGCCGGAAATAGCGCACCTCGTCGAACACGGAATAGTTGGGGAGGTGGCTTTTGTGATAGACGCCGACGACCTGGCCGTCGTGCGCGATGGCTGCCGCGTTGTAGACGTCCTCGGCGCGCTGGGCGAATCCGACGATGGCGGTGATTCCTCGCGTGGCGCGGGTCACCTCCTCCAGCGCGGCCATGTTCTGGTCGATGAACTCGGGGCGGAGGAGGAGGTCTTCGGGTGGGTAGCCGGTCAGCACCAGCTCGGGGAAGGCGACCAGCTCGGCCCCCATCTCGCGCGCGTGGCCGATGAACTCGATCACCCGCTGGGCGTTCCCCGGCAGGTCCCCGACGACCGAGTTGACCTGGGCGAGGGCGATCCGGACAGTGCGTCCCTCGCGCTTGGAGCGCGAGGTGCGAGTGGGACTCATAAGGCCATGCTACCACGCGCCATCGGCTTTGTGGCGGCCGGGCGCCGACCGGTGGGGTTCGTTCCGGCGTCGAGATTGGCCGCTCCCACTCTGATATATTCGCCACGATGACAAAGACTTCCGTCGCGGTCTTCGGCTCGAGCCAGGCGCCGCGCGATTCCCCCCACTATCGGCTCGCCCGCGAGGTGGGCGCCTCTTTGGCCAAGCGAGGCGCCACGGTCCGGTGCGGCGGCTACGGTGGCGTCATGGCCGGCGTGGCGGAAGGGGCGTACACGGCGGGCGGCAGGGTGATCGGCTGCACGCTCGCCTGGTACGCGGACTCCCGCCCGCCCTGCTCCCAGTTGAGCGAGATCTGCGAAGCCGAGGACATGGCGGCGCGGATCGCAAACCTCCTCTCCGGAACGCGCGGCGTGATCGTGCTCCCCGGCGGTGTTGGCACGTTCAACGAATTTGGCCCCGAGCTGCGTGTGCTACTTCGTGTCGTAGGTGACGCGAACGAAGCGGCCGCGATCGCGTGGGGCTCATGACATGAAGGCGCGTGGGGATGCGCTCGAATCGGAAATCATCGCGCGCATCGAGCGCGCGGAGTGGGAGCAGCCGGCGAAGAGATCCGCATGGAGGTTGCCGGGCAAGTCTCAGGCTCGGGGTGTCGAAGACCTCATGCTCCGCTCCTTTCGCCACCAGGCGGACGCAATACCCGCCTACGCCGCCTATGTTCGTCATCTCGGTGTTGATCCCGCGCGGGTCAAGGACTGGCGCGAGATCCCGCCCGTGCCCGCATCGGCATTCAAGAGCCACGACCTGAGCGCCGCGTCCTCCGCGCCCTCCGCAAGCTCCGCGCCCTCCGAG
>JANLXD010000321.1:0-5117 GCA_031364935.1 Candidatus Eiseniibacteriota bacterium | reverse complement strand
CGATGGTCCGCACCGCCGCGATCGAAGGGGGGATGATCCCGATCGGTCAGGACGGGCTGTCGCGCGCCTTGGACGGCGAGACGACCCTGGAAGAGCTGTCGCGCGTCACCTACAGCTCCGACGAAGAAGGGCGCGTCTGCGCCGGTTGCCACCGCACGATCTCCACCGAATTCTCCTTCTGTCCCCACTGCGGCGTGCGCGCCGAGCTCACCTGCGACGCGTGCGGCCGGCGCGTCGCGCCCGAGTGGACGTACTGCACCGGCTGCGGCCGTCCGCGCGCGGCCGCGGCCGCGACGATGCCCGGGGCGCTTGACCCGCCCCGCTACGCTCCCTAGAATCCCCCGACCTTCCGCACGCGCCGGCATCGTGCCGCGCCCCCACGCCGCGGAGGGAAACCTTCGTCGCGGGGCCACGTGTCCTCTCAGGAATTACGCCGCGCAAAGCTCGAGGCGCTGGAGAAGCGCGGCGTCCAGCCGTACGCCTACCGCTTCGACGTCACGCACCGCTCCGGACAGATCCGCGCCGACCACGAGGGCCTCGAGTCGGCGGGTACGGGCGTCCGCGTCGCCGGGAGGCTGATGACGCGGCGCGGACACGGCAAGGCCTGCTTCGCGCACATCAAGGACGCGGACGGCTTGATGCAGGTCTACCTCCGCGAGGACGCGCTGGGCGAGAGCGCCTACGCGGACGTGCTCGAGCACGACCTGGGCGACTGGCTCGGTATCGAGGGAACGGTCTTTCGCACCAGGACCGGAGAGATCACCGTGAAGGCGGACCGGGTCGAGCTTCTGGCCAAGTCGCTCCGGCCGCTCCCCGAGAAGTGGCACGGCCTCACCGACGTCGAGATCCGCTACCGCCAGCGCTACACCGACCTCATCGTGAACGACGAGGTCCGCGAAGTCTTCCGGGCGCGCGCTCGGCTGGTCCGCGCGGTCCGCGAGTTCCTCGACGGACGGGATTACCTGGAAGTGGAGACGCCGGTGCTCCAGCCCCTGTACGGCGGGGCCGCCGCGCGCCCCTTCGTCACGCACCACAATGCCCTCGACATGCCGCTCTACCTCCGCATCGCCGACGAGCTGTATCTGAAGCGGCTCATCGTCGGCGGCTTCGAGCGGGTCTACGAAATCTCCAAGGATTTCCGGAACGAGGGGATCGACCGGAGCCACAACCCCGAGTTCACGATGCTCGAGTTCTACCAAGCGTTCGCGGATTATGAAGTCATGATGGAGGTGACCCAGGATCTCATCGTGCACGCGGTGCGCGCGCTCCACGGCGGCACGGTGGTCCCGCACGCGGGCGGCACGATCGACTTCGCTCCACCCTGGCCGCGCCTCCGGTACAAGGAAGCTGCGGCCGAAGCGCTGGGCGTGCCGGCGCTCCCCGAGGGGGAGCCGGAGCTTCGCGCCCTGGCGGCGCGCGCGGGCGTCCGCGTGGACCCGAAGCTCGGATGGGGGAGGATCCTGGACGAGGTGGTCTCCGATCTCGTGCAGCCGAAGCTCAACCGGCCCACGTTTCTCCTGGACCACCCCAAGGACGTGTCGCCCCTGGCCAAGGTCCGCCGCGGCGATCCGACGGTCGTGGAGCGCTTCGAGCTGGTCGTGGCCGGGATGGAGCTGGCCAATTCCTTCTCCGAGCAGAACGATCCCCTGGAGCAGCGCCGCGCCTTCGAGGCCCAGATGCTCCAGCGCGAGCGCGGAGACGAAGAGGCGCAGATGCTCGACGAGGACTATCTCCGGGCTCTCGAGCTGGGGATGCCGCCCACCGGCGGCGTCGGCATCGGGATCGACCGGCTGGCCATGATGCTCTCCGACCAGCGCAGCATTCGCGACGTGATCCTCTTCCCGCAGATGCGCCCCGAGGAGGAACGTGCCTAGCGGCCCGCTCCGTCCGGATTCCAGCCGGTGAGCTACGTCTGGATCATCGCCTCGCGCTATCTCCACTCGAAGCGCCGGCTCAACTTCATCACCCTGGTCAGCCTCCTCGCGATCGCCGGCGTCTTCGTCGGCGTCGCCGCGCTCACGATCGTCCTCTCCGTCATGAACGGCTTCGAGGACCAGGTGCAGAAGCGGATCGCGGGCACCAACGCCCACATCGCCATCCTCTCCGCGGACGACCGCCCGCTCCGCGCGGGTCCCGAGATGGAGCGCGCCATCCGCGCCGTGCTGCCGGGGGCCGAGGTCGCGCCGTTCGTGTACGGCAAGGTGATGGTGGCCTCGCGCCACGGAGTGGACGGCATGGTGCTCAAGGGAGTCGACCCGCCGTCGGAGGCGCGCGTGACCGACATCCTGGCGCACGTGACGCCGTCGCGCGACGCCTTCGAGGGCGGCGACCTGCCCGGCATCGCGCTCGGGCAGGAGCTGGCGGCGCGCCTCCGCGTCGTGCGCGGCGACATCAATTTGATCAGCCTGCCGACCGAAGAGCCCGGAGGCGTCCTGGGGGGCGTGCCCCGGAGCCAGCGCCTCCGCGTGACCGCGCTCTTCGAGTCGGGGCTTTACGAGTACGACTCCTCGTTCGGCGTGGTCCTGGCGCCCACCGCCGCCCTCTTCTTCCGGCTGGAGGACAGCGAGGTGACCGGGTATCAGCTCCGCCTTCCGGACATGTTCCGCGCGCGCGACGCCTCGCGCGCGCTGGAGCGGACGCTGGGACCCGCGTATCGCATCACCAACTGGATCGACCTGAACCGGAATCTCTTCGCCTGGATGAAAATCGAGAAGGCCGTCATGTTCACGATCCTGATCCTCATCGTGATCGTGGCGGCGGTGAACATCGTCTCGAGCCTGGTGATGCTGGTGCTGGAGAAGCGCCGGGACATCGGGGTACTTCGCACCATGGGCGTGACCCCCCGGGGCATCCTCCAGATCTTCCTCCTCCAGGGGACCCTCGTCGGTCTCTGCGGCACGGCGCTCGGGCTGGCGGTGGGAATCGGGGTTTCCTACGCGCTCGGACGGTGGAAGCTCCTCCGGCTGCCGGGTGAGATCTACTTCATCGACACGCTGCCCGTGAAAATGGAATGGACCGACTTCGCGCTCGTCGCGGCGGCCGCCACGCTCACCTGCTTCCTGGCGAGCCTGTATCCCGCCTGGCGAGCCGCGCGGCGTGCCCCGGTCCAGTCGATCCGTTATGAATGAGCCGGAGGCTGGCTTATCACCGGTCCTCGAGGCGGAGTCTCTCGCCAAGACGTACGACGAGGGCGTGGCGCCCGTCGTGGTCCTGAGCGGCGTGAGCCTTCGGATTTGGCCCGGCGAGATGGTGGCGGTAGTGGGAGCCTCGGGATCGGGCAAGTCCACCCTGCTCCACCTGCTCGGCGGCCTGGACCGGCCCACCTCGGGCTCCGTCCGGATCGGCGGCGTCGAAATGACGTCCCTGAGCGAGGAGGGGCGGTCGAAGCTCCGATGCCGATCGGTGGGGTTCGTGTTCCAGTTCCACCAGCTCCTGCCGGAGTTCACAGCCCTGGAAAACGCAATGATGCCCGGATGGATCGCCGGGCGGCCCTCGGGGGAAGTACGGACGCGGGCCGCAGGGCTTCTCCGGGACCTGGGTCTGGGGGCGCGCCTGGAGCACAAGCCGGCCGAGCTTTCGGGCGGGGAGCAGCAGCGAGTCGCGGTGGCGCGGGCCTTGCATCTCAAGCCCGCAGTGCTGCTTGCGGACGAACCCACCGGGAATCTGGATCGCCCGGCGACGCAGGCGCTCCTCGAAATCCTGACGAGGTATCGGCAGGAGGAATCTCAAGCTATTGTCATCGCGACACATAATGCGGAGGTGGCCGCCGCTGCCGGGCGCGTCGTCGCGCTTCAGGATGGCCAGCTATCGCCGATGAAGATGGAGTCGGCACGTATCTTCCGATGAGAATGATGCCGACGCGCATCTAAGTGTCAGGACTGTTCGGGGAAGGGAGTCGCGGAACATGCAGTGCCAGTTGTGCGGCAAACGGCCCGCTATCGTTCACTTCACGGAGATCGTGAACAACAAGAAGTCGGAGTATCACGTCTGCGAGAAGTGCGCCGAAGAGCGCGGCTACAGCGTCCCCCTGCTGAAATCCAAGTTCTCCGTGGGCGACCTCCTCGCCGGCATGGTGGATCAGACCGGTGTGGGGGAAGAGGGAAAGGTCGGCCGCGTGCAGTGCCCGCGCTGCGGACTGGTCTACTCCAACTTCCGCGAGACCGGACGGCTCGGCTGCTCGGAGTGCTACACCACGTTCCGCACGCAGCTCCGCCCGCTCCTGCGACGCATCCACGGCAGCACCAAGCACGTGGGCAAGTCGCCCACGCGCGACTCGGTGCGCGCCGCCGTGCGGCAGCAGATCCAGCACCTGCACGAAGAGATGCAGCGGGCGATCGAGCGGGAGGAGTTCGAGGCCGCGGCCGCGCTCCGGGATCAGATCCGGGCGATGGAAGGGGAAGAAGTTCCCGGGGTGCCGGGGGAAGTCCGAGGGGAAGGGACCGTATGAAGCTGACCACGCTGGCCCGCTCCCTCGGCCGCTGGCTGGACGGCACGGGTCCGTCGGCGGACGTCGTGCTATCCACGCGCGTGCGCCTGGCGCGGAACATGAAGGACGTTCCCTTCACGCACCGCGCCCGCGAGGAGCAGCTCGCCATGGTGTACTCCAGCACGGTGACGGCCGTGCGAAAGACGCCGCCCCTGTCGCAGTCGACCGCGCTCCAGATGCGCGATCTGACGCCGCTCGACCGCCAGTTCCTGGTCGAGCGCCATCTGATCTCGCACGATCTCGCGGACAACGCGAAGCTGCGCGGCCTGCTCGTGCAGCCGGACGAGAGCGTGGCGGTGATGGTGAACGAAGAGGACCATCTTCGCCTGCAGGCCCTGGCTTCCGGCTTCCAGCTCCGGTCGGCGTGGGAGGCGGTGAACGCCATCGATGATGAATTGGCGCAGGACCTCGACTATGCTTTCAGCGAAGAGCTAGGCTATCTGACCGCGTGCCCGACGAACGCCGGAACCGGGATGAGGGCCTCGGTCCTGATCCACCTGCCGTCGCTCGTCCTGACGAAACAGATCGGACGCGTGCTCCAGGGCATCACGCAAGTGGGGCTCGCGGTGCGCGGCTTTTACGGCGAAGGCTCGCAGATCATGGGAAACTTCTTCCAGATCTCGAACCAGAC
>JANLXD010000317.1:0-3454 GCA_031364935.1 Candidatus Eiseniibacteriota bacterium | reverse complement strand
CCCTTGCCGGGATGCGTCCCGCGCGCGGCGTGGGGCTCCTCGATCGGGGCGGCCCCCGCGCGCGGCGGCGGAATGACCTCCGCGCGCGGCCGCGGAATGAGCTCGGCGCGCGGCGGCGGAATCACCTCGGCGCGCGGCGGCGGAATCACGGCTGCCGCCGCCGGCGGAGTTGCGTCAGGGCGCGGCTGCGACGCCTTCTTTTCCTCCGGCGGAGCCTCCGGGCCCAGGACCCGCTCGGCGAAGCCCGCGAAGAACGCGTCGCCGGGGTCGTTGACCAGGAGTCTCGCGAGCGCTTCCTCCTGCTCTTCCACGTACCCGAAGCGCTCGGCGCATTCGAGGCACGACGAGAGGTGGAGGCGCACCAGCTCCACGGACGCTTCGGGAAGCTCCCCGTCGATGTACGCGGAGATCTGGTTCATCGTGAGATGGATCACGACGCGTCTCCGGCGTCGCCGCGAGTCCGCGCGAGCAGGAGCGCGCGCGAGGACGAGAGGCGGGAGAGGGTGACACCGGCCGAGTGGTCGAGGATCACGGCGATGTCGACGTAGGAGACGCGCTCGCAGATCCGGAGGGCCAGTGCCATCTGCTCGTCCGGACGAAGCTCGGCCAGGGCATCGAGGATCCGCTGCTCCAGCTCGACCGCTGTCGGCGGAGACGAGGATCGCGGCGCGCGCCGCGGCCCGTCCTTTGCCGCGTCTTCGGCGCGGCGGCGCGCTCGGGTCACCGAGAGGTTGCGAGCGAATCGAAGGAGCCACGGAAGAAACCGCTTTCCGTCGGGCAGACGTCCGATCTCGGCGTGACCTCGGGTGAACGTCTCCACCGCCAGCTCGGCGGCGTCCTCGTGCCGCCGGGTCAGCGCATAGGCGAGCCGGTAGACCGGGCGCTCGTAATGGCGCACCAGCTTTCGATAGGCCTCCCAATCGCCGCCCTGCGTATCGCGGACCAGCTCGGCCTCACGGTTTTCTTCCATCCAGAGCAGGGGCGACATCCTCGAGTCCACCGGACCCCTCCGATCCATGATCCTCGCCGCCCCGGGAAGCTTCCCGGCGAAGGAGGATCTCCGCGCTCGATATCGGCAGGCCCGCGGACGTTCTGCACCGCGCCGCAGTCCCGCAACGGTGGTTCACCTGGCCGGCCCGGCGTTGACGGAGAAGCCCCAACCGGGTGCGCGCGAACCGATTCAAGTCCGGGCCCGCTCCAAGCGGGTGCGGCGCGCGTCAACTCGAGGGATCGGAGCGAGGGTGGACTGCGTTCCATGCGGGACCGCTCGTCCATCCGTATCCGGTTGGGAATGCTTCAATTGCGGCCTCAATGACCGACTGGAAAGGGGTCGGCACGGAGGATGCGATGGGATCATGGCGTCCGCCGGAGCCTAGATGTCGAAGCCGGGCGGGCCGGGGCCTACAGATGGAGGGCCTACATATAAAGGAAGAAGAGATGGCGGGGCGTCCTCTCAATGGGGGAGAGCACTGCGGAGTCGGGGCCGCGGTGCGATGAAGCCGAGGAGGCGAAGAGGCGTCCCGCCTACATTTTCGGGGGAGGCGCGAAAGGAATGCCGCGCGGCGCCATCGAGCGCCCGGCAACCGGAACGCGCGCCCCCTTTTCTGCCCATTTTCCGTTGACCGCAAACAACCCACTCCACTATCCTGTCGGGCTCGTAGTCGCCGTCGCGATGTCGCTGCAGATGCGGTTCGCCGCAGGGCTTACGCGGCGCGCCGTCTCGCGGAGGCCCCGCAGTGACCGAGAAGGACCAGAAGAAGGTCACCGCCTGGCGGCAGGTCGGGCTCCTGACGACGATCCCGTTCATCCTCGCGCTGGCGCCCATCGTCGGTTACTTACTCGGGCAATATCTGGACAAACGGTTCCACACGGGTCCGTGGCTGGGAATCATCCTGCTCGGGCTGGGTTTCGTCGCGGGCGTGCGCGAGACGATCAAAATCATCAAGCTCTCCCAGAGGGAGGACTAGAAACTGCTTTCCGGAAAGAACCAGGCGTCGCCCAAGGCATCCGGAGAGCCGTCGCTCCTCACGCGCTCGCTTCGGTCCTCCTGGCTCCTGGCCTTTGCTGTCGCAGGACTCCTCGCTCCGTCGCGTCCACTGGCCGCGGTGTCGCTCGTCGCGGGGCAACTTTTGGCCGCGCTCAACTTCTTCTTTCTCGAAAAGCTTGTGAAACTCTTCACACACGCGGCGCTTGCGCCGACACCGGCCGCCGGGTCGGGCGCTCGCGCCGCGGCCCTGGGCCTGATGGGTCTCAAGATCGCCCTGATCTACGGCGGCGCGTTCGCGTTGACCCGCTGGGACGGCCTCCAGCTCTGGCCGCTGATCGCGGGCCTCTCCCTGCCGCTCGCGGCGATTTTCTTGAAGGCGGTCATGCTCGCGTTTTCGCCGGCGTCGTCGCCGTTCCGCCGCCCCGCGGGTGATCGAGCCGCCGGTTCGCGTCTTCCGGTGTTCGCCGCGCTCCTGCTTGGCGGCGTGCTCGCGCTGAGCGCCGGCCATGCCCTCGCCGCGCCCCACGACGCACCGTCCCACGACGCCGCGGCAGCGTCGACCGCCCACGCGGAAGCCGCGGAGCACGGCGGCGGCGGCGAGCAGCATCTCCCCAACTTTCTCACGATCCTGAACGACTGGTTCCCGAGCAATCCCGTCGTCCACTGGATGCACGAGAACGAGTTCCTGGTCTTCGCGTGGGTCGCGGGGCTGGTGTTCTTCGCGCTGATCCTTTTCGCCATGCGCCGGAACACGCCGGTGCCCGGGCATCTCCAGAATGCGATCGAGTGGATCGTCGAGAGCATGGAGGACGTGGTCGGCGGCATGATGGGAAAGCACACGCAGCGCTACTTCCCGTTCATCATGGCGGTCTTCTTCTACATCCTCGTGATGAACATGATCGGCATCATCCCCGGCTTCAAGTCGGCGACCTCCACGCTGGACGTGACCCTGGCCCTGGCCCTCATCACGTTTCTTTACGTGCAGGTCTCCGGCATCCGGAACCTCGGCATCCTGGGCTATCTCGACCACCTGGCAGGTTCGCCCCGGGACGTCGTGGGCTTCGCGATGCTGCCCGTCATGATCCCGGTCCACATCCTGGGAGAGATGGTGAAGCCGGTCAGCCTCTCCTGCCGGCTCTTCGGGAACATCTTCGGCGAGGACACGCTGATCGTGGTCTTCGTCGGGGTGGCGGCGCTCTGCCTGAAGGCGTCGCTCACCGCGCTCGCGGTGCCGCCCATGCTGGGAATCACGGCGGTCTTCATGCTGCTCCAGACGCTGACGAGCATCGTGCAGGCCCTGATCTTCGCGCTTCTGACCACGGTGTATCTGTACATGATGCTGCCGCACGAGCCGCACGAGCACGGGGAGAAGCCGCACGCCCCCGGCGCGGACGAGCAGCATCCTGCCGCTGTCGCATCCACCCATTGAGGAGGTGACTGTCATGAACTTCGCCGCAACCCTCGGCC
>JANLXD010000295.1:0-1563 GCA_031364935.1 Candidatus Eiseniibacteriota bacterium | reverse complement strand
CCGCCCGGTTCGTGATCCCCGCCGCCTGGAGCACGGCTCCATTCGGATCGTCGGGGTAGCCGCGCGCGGGGCTTCCGTCGGCCGCCACGTGGCGAAAGAGCGCGAGTCCTTCCGACTCGATCGCGCGAAGCACGTCCGGATCGGCCGTCTCGAAGCGCCCTTCACCGTGCGCCATGGGAAGCGGGACCACCGCGTCGGACTTGAGCGTGGCCGCGAACGTCGCACGCCCTGGCCCCTCGCCGGGCCGCACCCACACCCAGCGGCAGAGGTACCCCTGGCGCCGGGGCGCCCGGTTGGGCGCGAGCGCCAGTTCCACCCGCCCGGGCCGGATGCCGGGCACCAGGCCCGCCTCCACCAGCACCTGCGCCCCATTGCAGATTCCGAGCACCGGCTTCCCGCGCTCCGCCTCGGCCGCGATCCGCTCCACCGCGGGGAGCTTGGCGGCCACCGCGCCGGCGCGAATCCTGTCTTGAAACGCGAACCCGCCCGGGAGGAGATACGCGTCGAATTCCGAGAGCACCGACGCCGGCTCGTTGAAGCGCACGATCGCCGCCTCGATCCCCGCCCGCTCGAGCGCGCGGGCGCTCTCGTACTCGCAGTTCACGCCGGGAATCTGGATCACGGCCGCGCGCGCCATCGTCACTCCACGTAGGGGCGGAGCGCGCCGCCGTACAGGTCCCGAAGCTCGGCGAGGTCCGCCTCGATCAGCGCGGTGCCCGCGTCCAGGAACCGGAGCTTCGGCTCGGGAATCGTCCGGCCCGTCATCGTGGCATCCACGCCGTGCCGCGCGAAGTGCGCGAGCAGCTCGCCCAGCTTCTCGCTCGACGTCTCCATGAGAAATCCCGGCGCCTCGGAGTAGAGTCGGATCTCGGGGGCGCTGTCCCCCAGCCCCGAGATGGGAATCTGGAGCCCGAAGCCGCCGCTCGCGTATCCGCCCAGAGCCATCTCGAGCGCGGCCACGGCCAGTCCCCCTTCGGAGATGTCGTGGCACGAGCGGACCAGGCCGAGCCGGACCGCCTCGCGCACCGCGTTCAGGCGCCGGCGCTCCACGTCGAAGTCGAGGTCCGGGAGCGCGCCGCCGGTCTCGCCGGTGAGGAGGTGGCGGAGCTGCGACGCGCCGGTCTTCTCGCCGCGCGGACCGCTCAGCACGATCACGCCGGGGTGTTGCCGGAGGCCGGTGCCCACGGCCACGCTGTAGTCCTCGAGCGTGCCGAGCGCCGCCACGATGGGCGACGGCTCGATGGAGGTGCCGGTCGCCGATTCGTTATAGAAGGAGACGTTTCCCGACACGACGGCCACCGGCGGTCCCGTCGGCCCCTCGGGCGAGAGATTCCGCGCCGCGTCGCCGAGCCCGCGCACGCTCCGCGTGAACTCGTCGAAGACCTCCGGGTCTTCGGGATTTCCGAAATTGAGGCAATCGGTGAGCGCGATCGGGCGGGCGCCGACGGCGGCCAGGTTGCGAAGCGACTCGAGCACGGCGTGCGCCGTCCCCCAGTACGGGTCCGCGGCGACGTACCAGGGATTGCCGTCCACGGTGAGGGCGCAGCCGAGCGGCGCGCCGGG
>JANLXD010000294.1:0-7389 GCA_031364935.1 Candidatus Eiseniibacteriota bacterium | reverse complement strand
TCGAGGAACGCATCGCGCAGATCGGTGCGGCCCGCACGATTCACCGATGTGGCCAGGATGGCCGCGTCCATCCGCTTCGACAGCTTCCCCGTGAACCCACGCCGATCAAGCAGCGGCGCGATGTAGAGCACCACGTCCACGCACGCGCCCATGACGCGGCTGGCGCGAGACCAGTCAGTGTGCTCGGAGATGCGGGATTCCTCGGGCGGGTAGCTGCCCGGGCCGATCACCCAGAGACGGTCGGCGACGATCTCCCAGGCGACGCGTCCGAACGAGCAGCCGTATTCCAGCACGTCCACCCACCCTTCGTTGGGATGGCTGGGCGGGCGCGAGACCGTGGGATTCCAGAAGTCCAGATCCACCACCGCGACGCGAAGGCCGCGGCGGCTCCATTCCCGGGCCAGGGAAAGCCCGACGGCGAAGCATTCGGGATCGTGGGGGAAGCCGGCGAGGAGGAGCGAGCGAAGCGTGAGCGAGCGGCGCGTCTCGGTGAGACTGTCGACGACGGGCCCCAGGCTCTCGCTCGCGGACGAGGCGTCGAGAAGCTGCGCGAGCCCGGCGCCCGCGGGCACCGACCGGACCCGCGCCGTGCCCAGGAGCGGGAGGTTCACTTCGCGCGCGAAGCCCAGGGGGTCCGCGTAGCGCTCCGGATAGGTCTCCACCGCCACCATCACCCTTCCCCGTCGATGGCCCTCGCCACCGCCGCGACGAGCCGGGGAATGTCCCGCCCCGACACCGTCCTCATGTCCAACAGGAGCCTACCAGCCTCGATCCGGCCCAGGACCGGATCGGGTGCGAGACGAAGCGCGCGCGCCAACGTCTCCGCCCGCCCGCCCGGCGCTCGGAGCGCCAGCGCGAACGACGGGATGCGCGCGAGCGGCATGGCGCCGCCCCCCACTTCGCTGGTGCAAGGTATCACCTCCGCCCCCGTCTTGGTAGCGCGTTCCGCGCCGAGGGCCCGGAGCGCGCGCCGCGCGCGGGCGCGTACCGCCGAAGCGGCCTCTCCGAGCATGCGGAGCACCGGGATCGCGGCCTCGCGCCGCTCGGGGTCGCGGTAGATGCGGAGCGTGGTCTCCAGCGCGGCCAGGGTCATCTTGTCCACGCGGAGCGCCCGCGTCATGGGATTGGCCCGGCAGGCGGCGATGAGCGCTTTCGTCCCCGCGAGGATCCCCGCCTGCGGGCCGCCGAGCAGCTTGTCCCCGCTCGCGCACACCAGGGGAACGCCCTGGGCGATCGCCTCCGCGAGCAGCGGCTCCGCGGGGAGCCCATAGGCGCGAAGGTCCACCAGGGCGCCGCTCCCCACGTCCTCCAGGAGCGGCACCCGCTTCTTCTTCGCCAGCCGGACCAGCTCCTCGCGAGGCACGTCCTGCGCGAAGCCGACGATCGCGAAGTTCGACGGATGGACGCGAAGGATGGCGCCGGTCGCGGGACCGATCGCGCGCTCGTAGTCGGAGAGGCGCGTCTTGTTGGTCGTCCCCACCTCGCGAAGCTGGGCGCCGGCCCGCTCCAGTATCTCGGGGATCCGGAAGGAGCCGCCGATCTCGACGAGCTGGCCCCGGGAGACGACCGCCTCCTTCCCCCGCGCCAGGGTGTTCAGCGCGAGGAGCATGGCGGCGGCGTTGTTGTTGACCACGAGGACGGCCGGGGCGCCGAGCAGCTCCCGGAGCAGCGGCTCCAGGTGCGCCATGCGCGATCCGCGCGCGCCCGATTCCAGATCCAGCTCGAGGTTGGTGTACTGGCGGGCGGCCTCGGCCGCGGCCAGCGCGGCTTCCTCGGCCAGCGGGGCCCTACCCAGATTCGTATGGAGGATGACGCCCGTCGCGTTCAGGACCGGGCGGAGGCTGGGGCGAAGCGCCGCCTCCACGTCGCGGGCCGCTTCCGCTGCGAGCGCCTCGCCGGTCGGCGGGTCGGCGCCCTTCCCCCCTCGGATCCGGTCGCGCGCGCGAGCGACTGCGGCGCGCGCGGCGCCCACCAGGACCGAGCGAGGCGCCGCTCCCTCGAGCCCGCGGAGCGCGGGGGAGGAAAGGAGCGCCTCGACGGAAGGGAGCCCGCGCCGCGCATCCCGCGAGCGTGGGGCCGAACGGGCTCCCGAACGCCCGCTCGAGCGGGGGCTCACGCCCCGGGCCCCCCGAGATAAGCGTCCTGCACGAACGGATTGGCAAGGAGCGCCGCGGCCTTGTCGGTGAGCCGGACCGTCCCGGTCTCGAGCACGTAGCCCACGTCCGCCACGGCCAGGGCCATCCGCGCGTTCTGCTCGACCAGCACGATGGTCGTGCCGTGCTCCCGGATCTCCCGGATCACGCCAAAGATCTCCCGCACCAGAAGCGGCGCCAGGCCCAGGCTCGGCTCGTCCATGAGGAGAATCATAGGACGCGCCATCAGCGCGCGCCCAATCGCGAGCATCTGTTGCTCCCCGCCGCTCAGGGTTCCCGAGGACTGGCGCTCCCGTTCCTTCAGCCGCGGGAAAAGCGTGAAGACCTTCCGCCGGTCCTCTTCGATCCCCTTCCGGTCGCGCCTCAAGTACGCGCCCAGGTCGAGATTGTCGCCCACGGAGAGATTCGCGAAGACGATCCGCCCCTCGGGAACGTGGGAGACGCCCATTTTGACGATCTTGTGGGGCGGCACTCCGACGATCGAGCGCCCGTCGAGGAGGATCCGCCCCGCGCTCGGCTTCAAGAGCCCCGAGATCGCGCGGAGCGTCGTGCTCTTTCCCGCGCCGTTCGCGCCTACCAAGGTCACGATCTGGCCGCGCTCCACCTGGATCGAGACCCCCTTCAGGGCCTCGATCCCTCCGTAGTGGACGTGCAGGTCTTCCAGGGCGAGCAGGCTCACACCTCCTCCCCCAGGTACGCCTCGATCACCTTGGGGTCGCGGCGGATCGCCTCCGGCAGTCCCTCCGCGATCTTCACGCCGTGGTCGAGCACGGTGATCCGCTCGCAGATCCCCATGACCACCCTCATGTCGTGCTCGATCAAGAGGACCGTCAGCCGGTAGCGGTCCCGGATATCCCGGATCAGGTGCATCAGCTGGACGCTCTCCTGGGGATTCATCCCGGCGGCGGGCTCGTCGAGGAGCAACAGCTTCGGCTCGGTGGCGAGCGCGCGAGCGATCTCCAGGCGGCGCTGGTCCCCGTACGGGAGATTCCGGGCGCGCTCCTGCGCGTAGCCGGAGAGACCGAAGGCCTCGAGGAGCCCGTTCGTCCGATCGAGCAGGTTCCGCTCCTCCTTCTGGGAGCGCGACGTGCGGAGAACGCTGTCCGCCACGGTCGCGCCGCAGTGGAGGTGGCAGGCGGTGCGGACGTTGTCGAAGCAGGTCAGCTCGGCGAAGAGCCGGGGATTCTGGAACGTGCGCGCCACGCCGCGGCCGGCGATCCGCGAGGTCGCCAGGCCATGGATCGGCTTTCCGTCGAGGAGAATCCGTCCCGCCGTGGGCGGATAGACGCCGGTGACCAGGTTGAACACGGTGGTCTTCCCCGCGCCGTTCGGACCGATCAGCCCGGCCATGACCCCGCGCGGCAGCGACAGGTCGAGATCGGCGACCGCCTTCAGTCCGCCGAAGGCACAGGTGACGTGCTCCAGCGCGAGAATGGCGCCGCCGGATGCGACTCCCTCGCCGTGGCGCCCCTCGGGCCTCATTTCGCGCCCCCCCTTGGGGTCATTTCGAGCCCGTCCCTCGCGCCTCCGGCGCGGGGTTTCGGAAACGCCCGAACATCCGGGAGAAGGAGACCTCGCGCTGTCCCAGGATTCCCTGCGGCCGGGCGATCATCAAGATGATCAGAAGCGCCGAGTAGATGATGAGACGGTCGGCGCTCGCGAAGCGCAGCGCCTCCGGCAGGGCCGTGAGGAGCGTGGCGCCGAGAACGGAGCCCGTGAGGCTCCCCATCCCGCCGAGCACCACCATCACGATCACCTCGATCGATTTCATGAATGTGAACGAGTTGGTGTGGAGATACGTGTAGTGGGAGAAGAGCGCGCCCGCCGCGCCGGCGAAGAAGGCCGAGATCACGAACGCGGTGACCTTGTAGCGCGTGGTCGGGATGCCCAGCGCTTCGGCCGCGATCTCGTCCTCGCGGATGGCGAGGAGCGCGCGGCCGTGATAGGAGCGCAGGAGATTCCGGATCACGACGTAGGTGACGAGGGCGCCGCCGCCGACCCAGGCGAACGTGGTGAGCTGCGGGATGCCGGCGAAGCCCCGCGCTCCGCCCACGGCGTCGATGTTCAGGATGGCAACCCGGATGATCTCGCCGAAGCCCAGCGTCACGATGGCCAGGTAGTCGCCCCGGAGCCGCATGGAGGGAAGACCCACCAGGAAACCGGCGAACGCCGCGGCCGCGCCTCCGATCGCGATGGCCGGGACGAAGAGCGCCGCGGCGAGGAGACCCTGCGGCGCGCCGCCCGCGATCAGGGGCGCCGCGTAGACCGTGAACGCCGCCGAGGTGTACGCCCCCACGGCCATGAAGCCCGCGTGCCCGATCGAGAACTGCCCGGTGACGCCGTTGATCAGGTTCAGACTGAGCGCGAGCATGATGTTGATGCAGGAGAGAACGAGGATGCGGTAGAAGTAGGGGTTCAGCACGCCCGTGAGGCTGCGGTCCAGGATCCAGAGGCCGCCGAGAACCGCCGCGCCGATCAGGAGGCGGCGGAGCACGGGTTAGACCTTCTCCGTGATGTTCCGCCCCAGGATCCCGGCCGGCTTGATCAGGAGGACCAGGATCAGGATGATGAACGCGATCGCGTCCCGGAACGTGGAGGAGACGTAGCCCACGACCATGTACTCGGAGACGCCCATCACCAGCCCGCCGATCACCGCGCCCGGGATGCTCCCGATGCCGCCGAGCACCGCGGCCACGAACGCCTTCACGCCGGGCATGATCCCCATCAACGGCTCGATCTTGGGATTGGTGAGTCCCACCAGCACCCCGGCCGCCGCGGCCAGCGCCGAGCCGATCGCGAAGGTGATCGTGATGATCCGGTTCACCGGGATCCCCATGAGGCTCGCGGCGTCGCGATGAAACGCCACCGCGCGCATCGCTTTTCCGGTCCGCGTCCGCGTGACGAATAGCGTCAGCGCCACCATGAGGACCAGGGAGACCACCACCACCGTGATCTGGTGGTTGGTCACGATCACGCCGCCGCCCAGGTCGACGCGCCTGGGAGCCACGAGCTGCGGGAAGAACTTGGGATCGGCGCCGAAGATCCGGATGCCGAGATTCTCGAGCAGAAGCGAGACGCCGATCGCGGTGATCAGCGCCGTCAGGCGCGAGGAGCGGCGGACGGGCCGGTAGGCGAAGAACTCGATGATCACGCCCAGGAGGGCGCACGCGGCCATGGCCGCGAGGAGCACCAGCAGAGCATAGAAGGGAGAGGGCGAGGCGCCGCCGGCGCCGATCGCGCGGGCCGCGAAATAGGCGGTGAACGCGCCCACCATGTAGACGTCGCCGTGCGCGAAGTTGATGAGGCGCAGGATGCCGTACACCATGGTGTAGCCGAGCGCGATGAGGGCGTAGATGCTCCCCCATGCGATCCCGTTCGCGAGCTGCTGGAAGAACTCCTGCACGCGCGCCGAGAACTCTCGATCAGGGCTCGACGGCCGCTACGAACTTGTACTGGCCGTTCTCGATTCCGATGAACACGGCGGGCTTCACGGCGTTTCGCCTGGCGTCGAGCGTGATCTTCCCCGCCACGCCGGGATAGTCCTTGGTCGACGCGATCAGGTCGCGGAGCTTCTGGCGCGCGGCCTTCTGCTCGTCGTTCCGCGGTCCCTTGAGCGCCTCGAACGCCTTCGGATCTTCGTCGTGGAGTCTCGTCAGCGCGTTGGTCAGGACTCCGGCCGCGTCGTACGCCAGGGCGGCCAGGCCGTCGGGGTTGGCGCCGAAGCGCTGCTTGTAGTCGCCCACGAACTTCTGCACGAGCGGGTTCGGATCCCCCTCGTAGAAGTGATTCACGAAGTAGCTGCCGTTCAGCGCGTCCTGGGCGATCTCGAGGAGCTTGTCGGACACCCAGCCATCGCCGCCCAGCAGCGGAACGTCGATCCCCAGCTCACGAGCCTGCCGCGCGATCAGCCCCACCTCGGTGTAGTAGCCCGGGACGAAGATGAACTGGGGCCGCTTCGCCTTGAGCATGGTGAGCTGAGCTTTGAAGTCCTGATCCCCTTCGGAGTAGGCCGCGTCGGCGACGATGTTCCCGCCCAGCGCGCGAAACGCCTCGGTGAAGTAGGTGTCGAGGCCCACGCTGTAGTCGTTCTTGCTGTCGTGCAGGACCGCCGCCCGGGTCATGTTGAGGGTGCCCCGCGCGAACTTGGCGATCATCTGTCCCTGGAACGGATCGATGAAGCAGACGCGGAAGATGTAGTCGCCCAGCTCGGTCACCTTCGGGTTGGTCGAGGAGGGGGAGATCATCGGCACGCCGGCCTGCTGGCAGATGGGCGCCGCCGCCATGCTCCGGCTGGAGGCCACCTCGCCGAGCACCGCGATCACGCCGTCCTGGTCGATGAGCTTGGAGACCGCCGTGGCCGCTTCCTCCGGCTTCGACTGGTCGTCCTCGATGATCGTGCGGACCTTGGTCCCGCCGATCCCGCCCGCGGTGTTCAGATTGTCGAAGAAGAGCTGCGTGCCGTTCTTGGTGGAGATGCCGAAGGTCGCGGTGGTCCCGGTGAGGGAGCCGTAGACCCCGACGACCAACTCATTCGAGCGCTTGGCGCACCCCAGCGGCAGGACGATCGCCGCCGCCAGAAGCCCCGTCACGAGGGGGCGAATCAACGTCCGCATCCGGAACATCGGGTGATCCTCCAGGACGTAAGTGCATGAGACGGCTAGGGATTCATTGGCGCCCGGCCACCCTATCGGAACGCCGGGTCTACTTCAAGGGCGGAGCCGGCGGGGCCCGGCTGGCCCGGAGTGCTCTCAGGGCGCGGCGGCGATCGCTTTGCCCGCGCGAATCACGAGCCGCTCCGGCTCGGCCGGAACCACGGGGCGGAGCGCGTGGAGCATGCGCCCCTCGTCGCCTTCGTAGAGCTGACCGCGCAGCGTTTCGCGCAGCCCCGCCGCGTTGACGCATCCGGCCTCGATGGCGCGGGTGACCGCGAGGCCGACCAGGTAGCCGCGCACCGACATCCGCGTCGGCGCTTCGCGATTGGCGCGCTCGTACTTCTGGGCGAAGGCGCCGCGCGACTCGCCGAGGAGCGCGTAGTCGGAGACGAAGAACGAGGCGCCCTCCAGCGACTGGCGCGCCTCGCGCAAGAGGCCCTCCGGGTCGAGCGACTCCAGCCCGACCACCTTGACCTCCGGCCAGGACTGCGCGATCTGGGGCGCGGCGATGCCGATGTGCCGGGTGCCTCCCAGGAGCACGATGGTCTGCGCCTTCCGGGCGCGGAGCACGGCGAGCTGCCGCG
>JANLXD010000293.1:0-2150 GCA_031364935.1 Candidatus Eiseniibacteriota bacterium | reverse complement strand
AGCTCATCCCCATGCAACCGAGCCCGATGGCCGACACCTCCAGACCTCTGGTTCCCAGTTTGCGCTTCTGCATTGCTTCCTCTCCCTTGCTTGTTGTCGTGTTAACCCGTGTGTGACTGTGCTCGATTGAGTATGCTGCCTTTGCCTTATGCAGTCCATCCAGAGAGGCCCTCACAATGCTCCGACGCGCCGTCGTTCGTCCTCCGAGCTTGAATTTCGCCGATGGGCATACGACGGTAGACCTCGGAATCCCCGACTACGGCCGGGCCCTGAAGCAGCATGCAGCCTATTGCGAGGCTCTCGCGTCCTGCGGCCTGGCCGTCACGACACTCGAGGAAGACCCCCGTCACCCCGATTCCACCTTCGTCGAGGACACGGCCATCCTCACACCTTCCCGCGCGATACTCACTCGTCCTGGAGCAGCGAGCCGCGCCGGGGAGGTAGCGGCGATCCGCCCACCTCTATCGGTCCACTACTCGCGAATCACGTTGATGTCGGATTCCAGCACCCTCGACGGTGGTGACGTCTGCGAAGCCGATGGCCACTTCATCATCGGCGTCTCCCATCGCACAAGTGACCAAGGCGCGCACGAGCTGGCGGCCCTGCTCGCCGAGGAAGGGCACACCTCCACATTCGTGGATATTCGGACTATCGAGGGGATTCTCCATTTGAAAAGCGGCATTGCGTACGTTGGCGACGGACGAATGGTCGCGATCCCGCCTCTGGCTCACCATCCCGCACTCCAGAACTATGAAGTCATCCGCGCGGAACCGTCTGAGGCGTACGCCGCGAACTGCATTCGAGTGAACGACCAGCTCATAGTCGCAGCCGGCTACCCAACGCTCGAAGGCGCGCTTCGCCGGCTCAGCTACGACCTGATTCCTCTGGAAATGTCGGAGTTCCAAAAAATGGACGGGGGACTGAGCTGCCTCTCGCTGCGATATTGACCGCAGTTGCCACCTTAGTCCCCGTTGGAAGGTCGCGCGTGCTAGGCTGCAGCGTGCAGGAGGCGAGGAGGTCGAGGACCGCGGGTCTCAAGTGAAAGGTGGATCTGAACGATCACGATCCTCGGAGCAGGCGGTGCGATTGGGAACGAACTCGTCAAACTTCTCGCCGAAAAACACCAGCCGTTCCGCCTCGTAGGCAGAAGCCCCCGACCCGCCCCCGGAGCGACCGAATTACTCGCTGCTGATCTTACGGATCGAGATCAGGCCGTTCGCGCCGTCGCCGGTTCCAGCGTTGTGTATCTCGTCGTTGGCCTCAAGTACAAGACCAAGGTCTGGCAGGAAATGTGGCCGCGTATCATGAGCAATGCTATCGAAGCCTGCAAACGCGCAGGCGCCAAGCTCGTCTTCTTTGACAACGTGTACATGTACGGCAAGGTCAGCAGTGCCATGACCGAGCGGACGCCGTTCAACCCCCGTAGCAAGAAAGGTGAAATACGTGCGAGGATCGCCACCGCGTTGATCAATGAGTGGAAGTCAGGCTCTCTCACCGGCATGATTGCACGCGCCGCCGATTTCTACGGTCCCGAGGCCCGCACCGGCTTGCCCAATCTTCTCGTCTTCGAACCCCTCTCCCGGAAAGCGAAAGCCTCGTGGCTCGTGAATGATTCTGTTCCACACTCCTATACCTACACGCCGGATGCCGCGAGAAGCCTGGTCCAACTCACCGAACGGGCCACCGCCTGGAATCAGACCTGGCATGTCCCCACGGCGCCCGATCCACTCACGGGTAGGGAGTTTGTCGCACTGGCCGCGAAGGAATTCGGCATTCCGCCCAAGCATCGGGTTCTGAGCAGGCCCATGCTCCGGATTGCCGGTTGGTTCGATCCGCTCGTCGCGGAATCCTACGAAATGCTCTATCAGAGCGATTCGCCCTACCTCTTTGACTCCAGTAAATTTGCCGGTGAATTCGGCTTCGAGGGCACACCTTACGCGGAGGGTATCCGAAGCACCGCCGCCGCCTTTAGGCAAGAGCTCAGGTCCTTTGCTTGAGGTCCGCCCACATCACTTCGTCAGCCATTTGTACTCCTACGTAGGGGTTGTTTTCCAATGGGATAGAAGAAGATAGCGGATTTCGGGCGAGAGGGCCATTTGGCCCGCGCCATGAGGTCTGCAGTCATGAACGGTGCAGTTTTGGCCGATAGA
>JANLXD010000289.1:0-8304 GCA_031364935.1 Candidatus Eiseniibacteriota bacterium | reverse complement strand
GACGGCGGGGATGATGGCCGACGTCGACTTCTCTTCGGAGGCAGGCTTCGAGGAGTGGCACGCTCTCATGTCCTCGAGCGGGAGCGGCGGTGGCGGCGGTGGCGGTGGCGGCGGTGGTGGCGGCGGCGGCGGTGGCGGTGGTGGCGGCACCGAGCTTCCCGAGCCGAGCACGATTCTCTTGTTGGGGCCCGGAATCCTGGGCCTGATCGCGGCTTCGCGACGCCGCAAATAGGCAGTCTCTACCGGAAGATCTCCCGGCGGGGCGGTGGGCAGCGCTCACCGCCCCGTTTTATTGACGCCCTCTCCCTCGTGTGATACCATCGCTGTGCAAGCTATATACAATTACTGCTTACAGTTATCTGCCAACGGGGGCTCCCTTGAAAGAGTTCCAGCCGAGCCAGATCCGAAACATCGCGCTGGCATCCCAGCACGGCACCGGAAAGACGTCGCTCGCCGAAGCGTTTCTGTATCGAACCAAGGCCACCACACGGCACGGGAAGGTCGAGGAAGGAACCACGGCCCTCGACTTCACGCCGGAAGAAACCCATCGAAAGATCTCCATCAGCCTCGGCCTGGCGCCCCTCGAGTGGCGCGGCCACAAGATCAACCTGATCGACACGCCGGGCTACGCCGACTTCGCGGGAGATCTCGCCGCGGGGCTGCGCGCGGCCGACAGCGCGATCCTCTGCCTGAAGGCGCCGGCCGGCGTCGAAGCGGGCACTGAGGCGGTCTGGGAGCGGATCGAGGAGCGCCACTGTCCGGTGCTCGCGGTGATCACGCAGATGGAGAAGGAGCACGCGAATTTCGCGGGCGCGATCGCGGCGGCGTCGGAGCGCCTGGGAATGCGCTTCGTCGCGGTGGCCTGGCCGATCGGGCAGGCGGACAAGTTCCGCGGCGTCGTGGACCTCGCCTCGGGCAAGGCGCTCTTCTTCGAGAAGGACGGAACGGCAAAGGAAGGTCCCGTCCCGGCGGAGATGGAAGCGGAGGTCGCCCGGGCCCGGTCGGCCCTGGTGGACGCGGCCGCCGAGTCCGACGACACCCTGCTCGAGAAATTCCTGAGCGGCGGGGATCTCTCGGTGGAGGAGATCCACGTCGGCCTCCGCGAAGGGGTCTGCGCGCGCGCGTTCGTTCCGGCGGTGCCGGTCGCGGCCTACCCGATGTTCGGGATCGACATGGCGCTCGACACCATCGTGGACCTCATGCCCTCCCCGGCGGACTGCGGGCCGGTGGTGGGCGTGAAGCCCGGCACCGAGGAGAAGGTGGAGTTCAAGCCCGACCCCGCGGCGCCGCCGGCGGCGCTGGTGTTCAAGACCTCGAGCGAGAGCCACGCCGGCGACCTGTCGTTGATCCGCGTGTTCTCGGGGACGCTCGTGCCGGGGAAGGAAGTGTGGAATTCGAGCGCGCAGCGCTCCGAGAAGATCGGGCAGCTCTTCACGATCTTCGGCAAGGAGCGGAAGGACGCGGGCTCCATCCCGGCCGGCGACATCGGCGCCGCGGTGAAGCTCCGCGAGACGCACACCGGGCAGACGCTGTGCGACAAGCATCACCCGGTGGTCCTCCCGCCCATTCCGTTCCCGGGCTCGATGAACGAGGTGGCGATCGCGCCCAAGCACAAGGGGGAAGATGAGAAGATGGGCACGGGCCTCCACAAGCTGCGCGAGGAGGACCCGACCATCCACGTGCGCGTCGAGGGAGACCTGCACCAGACCGTGCTGTCGGGACTGGGCGAGCTTCACGTCGACGTGGTTCTCGAAAAACTGGCGCGCCGGTTCGGGGTGCACATCGAGACCCACAAGCCGCGGATCCCGTATCGCGAGACCATCCGGCGCTCGGTCACGAAGCAGGGGCGCCACAAGAAGCAGACCGGCGGGCGGGGGCAGTTCGGCGACGTGCACATTCGCCTCGAGCCGTTGAAGCATGGGGGCGGATTCGAGTTCGTGGACGAGGTGGTCGGCGGCTCCGTCCCTCGGAACTTCATCCCCGCGGTCGAGAAGGGGATCGTGGAAGCGAAGCACGAGGGGGTTTTGGCCGGGTATCCGATGGTGGACTTCCGCGCCGCCCTCTACGACGGCTCCTACCACTCGGTCGACTCGTCGGAAATGGCGTTCAAGATCGCCGGCGCCATGGCCCTCAAGGAGGGCGCGAAGGAGGCCAGCCCGGTCCTGCTCGAGCCAATCGTCGAGATCGAGGTCCGCGTTCCCAAGGATTATGTGGGAGCCGTGACCGGGGATCTGTCATCCAAGCGGGGGAAGATCCTGGGCATGGGAGTGGAGACGCGCTACGACCTGATCCGCGCGCACGTGCCGCAGGCCGAGCTGTACAAGTACTCGACGCATCTGCGTTCCCTCACGCAGGGGCGCGCGTCGTTCAAGACCAAATTCAGCCACTACGAAGAGGTGCCGCGCGAGCTGGCCGAGAAGGTGGTCGCGCAGGCCAAGGCAGATCGAGAAGCAATGGCCTCCGCGTAGGGGGCAGGGAGCCCTGATATGACATCTCGCACCGCACCGCATCTGTCCGTGGCCCTCGGGCTCTGGGCCGTTCTATTCCTGGCGCTCGCCGCGCCCGCCCATGGCGCGACGCCCGTGGTGGACCCGCGTATCGACGCCGCGCGCGCCGCGCGTGTGGAGCGGAGCGCGCGATTCACCCCGCCCGCGCCCCGCATGAATCCCGTGCTCAGCCGCGCTGTCCTCGAGCGCACGGCCGCCGAGGGGCGGACGGCGCTGTGGGTCGCCTTCACCGACAAGGGGATCGCCGACCAGCGCGCCTTCGAGGCGGCGGTGCGCGACGCCGGCGGCCGCCTGACCGAGCGCGCCCGCGCGCGCCGCGCGAAGGAGCAGGGGGGGCGCTACACGCCCGACTACGACGACGTGCCCGTCCCGGCCCGCTACGTGGAGGCGGTCGCGGCTTCCGGCGCCCACGTGCGGCACGTCTCCCGGTGGCTCAACGCGGTGAGCGTCATGGCCGACGCGGCGGAAGCGCGCCGCATCGCCGAGCTTCCCTATGTGCGCGCCGTCCTCCCGCTTCGTCTCTCCCGCCGCATCGAGCCGCTGTCGGTGGGGCCCGCGATCGGTCCGTTGCCGGGGAGCGGCCGGGCGCCGGCGCTTCCCGATGGGGACGGCACGGCGCGAAGCGCCTCACTCCAGAAGCCGATCAACTACGGGGCCTCGAACCAGCAGCTCGACGGCATACGGGTGCCCGCCGTCCACGATTCGGGGTACAGCGGCGCCGGGGTCATCCTCGCCATGTTCGACACCGGCTTCAACAAGAGCCACCAGACCACCGTCCAGCTGAAGCGGATCGCGGAGCGCGACTTCATCTTCAACGACGGCGAAACGGCGAACCAGGCGCAGGACGCCGCCAGCCAGTGGGACCACGGCACCGGGACGTGGGCCGTCGCCGGCGGCTATTGGGTCAGCCAGCTCGTCGGCCCCGCCTACAACGCCACGTTTGCGCTCGCGAAAACGGAATATGTCCCATCGGAAACCCCGGCCGAGGAGGACAACTGGGTCGCGGCGGCCGAGTGGTCCGACTCCCTCGGCGTGGACGTGATCTCCTCCTCGCTCGCCTACCTCGACTTCGACGGCACCCAGAACGACTACACGTGGGCGCAGCTCGACGGGCACACCACCGTCGTGGCGCAGGGCGCGCGACTCGCGGCCAGCCGCGGCATCGTGGTCGCGAACGCGATGGGGAACGAGGGACCCGGCGGGCGCTCCCTCTGGAGCCCCGCGGACGTGGACAGCATCATCTCCTGCGGCGCGGTGGGGGCGGACAACACCATCGCCGTTTTCTCCGGTCGCGGAAACACCTCCGACGGACGCATCAAGCCCGACGTGGTGGCGCAGGGGGTCAGCACCTACTGGGCGGTCGCGAGCAACAACCTGAGCATCGCGCCCGCGAACGGCACGTCCCTCTCGACCCCGTTGGTGGGAGGCGCGGTCGCTCTGGTGCGCGAGGCGCACCCCGAATGGACGGTGGGCCAGGTGAAACAGGCGCTTCGGAGCACCGCCGACAAGTCCGGTTTTCCCGACAGCGTCTACGGCTGGGGGCGGATCGACACGCGCGCCGCCATCTGGGCCTCGGCGCTCGGGCCGCCCATCTTCCCGCGTCCCTTCGACCTTCTGGTGCCGCCGACCAACAGCGCCGTCAGCTCGACGCCGGTGACGCTCCGCTGGCGCCGCACCACCGACCCGACGCCCTCCGACGTCGTGAGCTACACGGTGACGCTCCGGTCGGTCGCCTCGAGCCAGGTCGTCTACACGGCGACCACGCCCGACAGCTTTGCGACCGTGAGCGGCTATCTCGGCCCGAGCACCACCTACGAGTGGTCGGTGGTCGCGACCGATCTGCTGGGCCACGGACGTTCGTCGCGCGAGGCGTTCCGCTTCACCACCGGCGCCACGACCGACGTGGCCATCCCGCCGTCCGCCTCGCGCGTGACGCTGGACCAGAACCGGCCCAACCCGTTCCTCCGCGCTACCGACATCCCGTTCACGCTGGCGGGGAGCGGCGAGCCGGAGCGGGTCACGCTCCGCATCTTCGATTCGCGCGGCCGCCTGGTGCGGACGCTTCTGGATTCGGCGCAGCCGACGGCGCGTCAGTACGTCATCCGGTGGAACGCCACGACGGAATCCGGCGAGCCGGCCGCGGCGGGGATCTACTTTTACCGGCTGCGCGCGGCCGGCCGCGAGCTGACGCGGCGCCTCGTGCTGCTGCGCTAGGGAGGGACATGTCCGGCCATTCGAAATGGGCGACCATCAAGCGGAAGAAAGCCGCGACGGACGCCAAGCGCGGGAAGATCTTCACCAAGTACCTCAAGGAGATCCTCGTGGCGGCGCGCGCGGGCGGTGGCGACCAGAACGCGAACCCGCGGCTCCGCACCGCCATCCTCAGCGCCAAGTCGGTGAACATGCCTGCCGACAACATCGACCGCGCGATCAAGAAGGGCACGGGCGAGCTGGAGGGCGTGAACTACGAGGAGATCACGTATGAAGGGTATGGTCCCGGCGGCATCGCCATCCTGATCGATTCCCTCACCGACAATCGGAACCGCACCACCGGTGAGCTGCGCCATATTCTGACCAAAGCGGGCGGCCGCATGGCCGACGCGGGCGCGGTCCAGTGGATGTTCATCTCGAAGGGGCTGGTCGTGGTGCCGCGCGCGGCCATCGACGAGGACTCCCTGTACGAATTGGTGCTGGAAGCCGGCGCCGAGGACGTGGCGACCGACGACCCGGAGAGCTACGAGATCACCACGCCTCTGGCGCAGCTCGAGGCGGTGAAGGGAGCGCTCGCGAAGCGGGGCATCACCCCCACGTCGGCTGAGATCGCCAAGGTGCCGCAGAACACCATCGCGCTCTCGGAGAAGGATGCCGAATCGGCCTTGAAGCTCATGGAGGCGCTCGAGGACCATGACGACGTCCAACGTATCTCGTCCAATCTCGACATCGCGGACGAAGTCCTCTCCAAGCTCCAGTCCTAACACGCTGATCCTCGGGGTGGACCCCGGGAGCCGCGCCACCGGCTACGGGCTCGTCCGACTGGAAGGAAGCCGCGTGCGCTACGAGCGCTCCGGCACCATCACGCCCGGCGCCTCTCTGTCGTTCCCCGACCGCCTTCTCGCCGTCCATGACGCCCTTTTCGCACTCCTCGAGGAGATGGCCCCCGACGAGGTGGCCGTCGAATCGGCGTTCGTGCGGAAGAGCGCCCTGGCCGCGCTCCAGATCGGGCACGTTCGCGGCGTCATCCTGCTCGCCGCGCGGCAGAGCGGCGCCGCCATCTACGAGTACACGGCGCCCGAGGTGAAGATGGCCGTGGCGCGGCAGGGGGCGGCCGCGAAGCGTCAGGTGGCGTACATGGTGCGGCGCCTCTTGCCGGGGGTGCTCGCGGTCAAGGAGGACGAAGCCGACGCTCTGGCGGTCGCCCTCTGCCACGCGCATCGCGCGCCCGCGCGGGCGATCCGCCTGGCGAACGGGGCGAGCGGGGCGAGCGGCCGATGATCGACGCGGTCAACGGCACCCTGGTCATGAAGATGCCCACCTCGGCGGTGGTGCGCCTGGGCGGGTTCCACATCCGGCTGCTCATCTCGGTCTCGTGCTTCGAGACGCTCCCCGCCGTGGGGCGCGAGATGTCCCTCCTCACGTATCTGCACGTGCGAGAGGACGCGCTCCAGCTCTACGGCTTCGCCGACCACGTGGAGCGCGACCTCTTCGAGCGGCTCATCTCGGTCTCCGGGATCGGCCCGCGCCTCGCGGTCGGGATTCTGAGCGGCGCCACGGCGCTGCGCGTGCGCGAAGCGCTCCAGTCGGGAGACGCCGAGTTCTTGCAGACCCTGCCCGGTGTCGGGAAGAAGCTGGCTCAGCGGCTGATCGTCGAGCTGGGGGAGAAGGTCACCGCGGCCGCCGGAGGCGGGCCCGCGGCGGCCGGCACGCCGGGCGCCCTGGGCGCCATGGGTTCCGGCATCATCGCCGACGCGGCCGCGGCGCTGGTCGCGCTCGGCTTCACGCGAAGCGGCGCGCAGAGCGCGGCGCAGGACGCCGTGCAGGAGCTGGGCGCCACCGCCACGGTCGAGAACGTGGTGCGACGGGCGCTCCAGCAGAAGGTGCGCTAGCCATGACCCGCCCCGCGTCGCCCGCGCCAGAGCCGAAGCCCCGGCCCCAAGCTAATAAGAAGAGCCGCCCTCGTCCCGCGTTGCCGGAAGCGCCCGATCGCGAGCGCGTGACCGACCCCGAGCCGCTGGGGATCGACCGCGAGATCGAGGGGAGCCTCCGGCCGCGGCGGCTCTCCGATTTCGTCGGTCAGGAGGGGCTCCGCGAGCAGCTCCGCATCGCCATCGAGGCGGCACGCGCGCGCGGCGAGGGGCTGGACCACATCCTGTTCCACGGCCCGCCCGGACTGGGAAAGACCACGCTCGCCTCGATCCTCGCCTCCGAGATGGAGGTGCCGTTCATCCAGACGTCGGGCCCCGTGCTGGAGCGAGCGGCCGATCTCGCGGGGATCCTCACCAATCTCGAGGAGCGGGGGATTCTCTTCATCGACGAGATCCACCGGATGAATCCGGTCGTGGAGGAGTATCTCTACCCGGCGATCGAGGACTTCTGCCTGGACATCATGATCGACCGCGGGCCGAGCGCGCGGAGCGTGCGGATCGATCTCAAGCGCTTCACCCTGGTGGGCGCGACCACGCGCACCGGGCTCTTGAGCGCGCCGCTCCGCGGCCGGTTTGGCCTGAGCGCACGGCTCGACTACTACTCGCGCGACCAGCTCACCACCATCATCCGCCGCTCGGCTTCGATCCTGGGCGTCGCGGTGGACGCGGGCGGGGCGAAAGAGATCGCCTCCCGCTCGCGCGGCACGCCGCGCGTGGGAAACCGGCTCCTCCGCCGCGTGCGCGACTACGCCGAGACGCGCGCGGACGGGACGATCACCGCCGACGTGGCGAAGGCGGCGCTGGGGCTTTTGGAGGTGGATGCCCGCGGGCTCGACGACATGGACCGCCGGATGCTCGAGGCGATCGTCGTGAAATACGGCGGCGGCCCGGTGGGCCTCTCCACCATCGCCGTGGTCGTGGGGGAGGAGCCGGACACCCTGGAGGACGTCTACGAGCCCTACCTGATCCAGGAAGGGTTCCTGAAGCGCACGCCGCGCGGGCGCGAGGCGACGGACCTCGCCTTCTCGCACCTGGGCCGGTCCCGGCCCCAAGCCGACCGGCG
The DNA here is from genome assembly GCA_031364935.1 of Candidatus Eiseniibacteriota bacterium. Classification (GTDB taxonomy): domain Bacteria; phylum Eisenbacteria; class RBG-16-71-46; order SZUA-252; family SZUA-252; genus DASQJL01. The sequence continues at coordinate 592 of JANLXD010000289.1, read as the reverse complement.
CGACCGTCGTCCCGACTCTCCGGCCGGCGAACCCGGTGAGGAAGAGCCGCAGGAACCGCCGCAGCAAAAGCTGTTCTAATCGGGCGTCAAGTCCTGACCAACACTTCCGACTTCGACTACCGGCTTCCTCCCGAGCGGATCGCCCACTATCCCGCGGCGGCGCGCGACCAGTCGCGCCTCTTCGTCCTGAATCGCGGCGGCGCGCCCGCCGAGCACCGGTACTTCCACGACCTCCCCGAATATCTGCGCGAGGGCGACCTCCTCGTGGTGAACGACACGCGCGTGATCCCGGCGCGGCTCTTCGCCGGCACGCCGCGCGCCGCGGTGTGCGCGGCGCCGCGGGATGTGGAGCTTCTGCTGGTTCGAGAAGAACCGGCCGTCGCGCCCGAGCGAGTCTGGTTCGCCCTGGCGAAGCCGGCGCGCCGGCTGCGTGTGGGGCTGCCGCTCGCGTTCGCCGATCCTTCGTGGACTGCCATCGTCGTGGGCGTGGGGGAGCGGGGCGTGCGCCGGCTCGCGTTCCGCCCTTCGCCCACCGCGGCCTCCTCGCCCGCCGCCAGCGCCACGGCGGTCGCGGCCGAGGCGCCCGTCTCGT
>JANLXD010000270.1:0-3095 GCA_031364935.1 Candidatus Eiseniibacteriota bacterium | reverse complement strand
CGGCCCGCGGCCAGAACGAGAACCGGATCCCACGTACCGGTTCCAAATTGGAAATGTTCGTGCGGGAGGCCAAGCCGGCCGAGGGCGAAGGGGTTGGGCTCCGTCCTACCGACCGGAATAGAAAGGCCCGCCCGCCCTGCGACCGTCCACGTTTCTCCCGCATGCGCCAGGTGCAGGGACAGGGTCGGATCTGCAAAGCGAACGGGCGTCTCGTTGCGGTGATGGTAGTCCGGATTCTGGAGTGTGTAGGGATGACGGGCGGGATCCTCATACCGGATATGGCTGCGAATGAGCCGCACCGGAAGGATCACCTCCACTCCGATCCCAGGCCGAATTCCACTCGCAAGAGTCAGGTCGAGCTGGGCGACCGTGATCGTCTGAACGTGCCAGTAATGGCTCGAGGTATCCTGAAAGGCGACCGCCGGGTGCTCGTTATGGAATCGGGCACCCGTGACCGAAATGGACGACCGCCAGTTTCCTGGCTGGGGCGGCGAGAGATCGGACCTGCCGACCGGCAGGTTGGGATTGCTTCAACCCGCTCAGGTCCATCCCGTCGACGGTGAAAAGCCGAGCGCTGCGACAGCGAGGAGGATGGCGAAGGGTCGTATCAACCGCGGACCCTGAGCGCATTGTCGAGAAGCTTGTGATTTTCCCCGAGGATTTCCGTTCGTTTACCGTCGGGTGAAAATACGACGAGGTAGGGTAAGCTACGTAGTTTGCGCCCGAGCTGCCTGGCGAGGGCCGACTCGAAATGGACCACGTTGAGCTTGCGTATCGCGACGTCCTTTCGAGTAGCCACGATCTCTCGGAGACGCTTGTCGATGTTGCGGCACGGACCGCACCAATCGGCGTAGAAATCGAGCACTGTGTACTTGCCCGGGACACGGAGTTTCTCGAGGGAACCCACTGCGTCGCCCTTACTCGTAACGACCGAGACATCCGCTCCCGTTGGGTATGGCTCAGACCTGTACGCACCTGGCTTCGCGCCCTTGCCGGCGCCGGGAATAGCTCGGTAGCAGCCTTGCCGCTCAAAGGCATTGACCACGGTCTTGTCCGGGACGTTACCCGCGAGGGTAATCGTGAACTCCGAGCGGGACTCATCGAACGTCCACGTCTTCACGCCCTCGATCTTTTTGAGGAAGGGACGCACTTCCTCTTCGCAATTGCCGCAATTCGTGCCTTGGACGGAGAAAACCTGAACACGGTCGGCAAGGGCCGGGACCGCCATGACGAGCGCGGCAAGTGTTACCAGCAAGGTTAGGGGTTGTCTCATCGAGAAGTCCTCCTGGTAGAATGTCGGGGCCGGCCGAAGCCCGCCCAGTGTCTTCTTGACACGCCTAGGGGCAGAATGGGCACTTGCCGGGGCAACTGTTCACGACCCGCGAAGCCCACGTGGCTCCGTTGAGGCCGATCATCAATGCCAAAGGCAACGCCGAAAGAATGAACCGCTTCATCGTGATTTCCTCCCTCGTTGAGTTCTTCCTCGCAGCTCGTCCAGGACCGGGCTCCGTCGGAGCGGCAGTGGTTGCGGACAGGAGTCGCGCACCTGCACCAGACGTCGCCGTTGGCCCCGGAGTTGTTGAAGCAGACGATCCACGTGGTCGATCTTCTCCTGCACCGTAGCGCAAACCTCCCGGCAGGAAGCGCGCGGATCCTCCATCGCCCTGAGGAGCGCTTCGATGTCCGGCAACGAGAACCCCAATCCCTGGGCTCGCTTGATGAGCCGGATCCGTTCCAGTGTCCTCGCCCCGTAACGTCGATGACCGCTCGACGTGCGCTCGGGGGCCGGAAGCAACCCGCGCCTCTCGTAGAAACGCAGGGTCTCGACATTGACTCCCGCAGCGTTGGCCAACTGGCCACTCGTCATCGATGCCTGGTTCACGTTGACTCCTGTGAAAGACGATGCACCCCGTACCCAGGTACAGGTTCAAGATAATTCTTTGGACCTGCAGTCGAGTCATGATTACGGGTCATTGTGCGCGATCATTGATGATATTCCACCGAGTCGAAGAGCGGAGTTGCCGTCCTGAAGGACATATTCGAGTTGCTGCGCACAATGAACGGGGTTACGTCCGGCTTCCCACGCCCAGGCTCCGCAGGACGCCCACGTCGACAGCACCAGATTGGCAGCAGTCGGCGAGCTTGCCATTGACCACGACCGCCGGGACGTGTCGGATGCCGTACTCTCTGGCCCGGGCCTGGGCCGCCTTGTCCGATCGCATGTCCAGTACCTGCACGTCGCAGCTCTCGCAGGCGATACTGCGAACGAGCTGCACCGCCTCGTCGCAGCACGGGCAGCCAGCCGTGAACACTTCAATGGTGCGCTGTTTCATGCTCCCTCACCTCCTTTCTCTTCGTTCAGAGCAATCTGCACGAGCGTCAAGGACCGGCCTCGACGCAACCACAACGTCCACAGCGAAGCTCCGACCATGAGCGCGACGCCGCCGTAGGCCAGGGCTGGAACGGCCCGAGAGTGCGCCCGCGTAGGCTGCGACGCACAGCGGGCAGGTCGCCTTCGGCAGCACGGCCGCGAGCACACCCGGTAGCCCTGCCCAGCTCCGCCACCGTGGCCTACCCACGCACACGCCTCCGCGAAGTCGCGCCATCCTCATCGAGCGCTTCCAGAATCGGGCACTCGAGTGACTCGCCGCAGGCACAGGACTCAACGAGCATCGACACTGCCTTCCGGATCGCTTTGAGGCTGCCGATCTTGGCGTCCACGTCCAGGAGCTTCGCTTCGGCCAGTCGCCGCACCCGCGTTCGATCACGACCTCGGATCTGCCGCAGAGCGATCAGCTCCTCGATCTCCTTCAGCGTGAACCCCAGCTCCTGCGCACGCTTGATGAAGCGAATGAGCCGGACCGTCTCGGCCGGGTACTGACGCCGCCCACCGTCGCTCCGCCCAGGGGCTTTGAGGATGCCGCGGCGCTCGTAGTAGCGGAGGGTCTGGACGCTCACTCCTGCCTGGGTGGCGACCTGGCCGATCGAAAGCGCTTGGCTGTTCATATCACCCCTTAGGATGCATCCTATACCTAGGTATAGATGCAAGCTTCTCGATTGCCAAGAGGAGCGGGGCCTCTGGCGGCTTTATCGGG
>JANLXD010000253.1:0-6364 GCA_031364935.1 Candidatus Eiseniibacteriota bacterium | reverse complement strand
CCCGGGGGCGAAGCTCGCGCCGCCACGACTCCGTCAACCCGGCGAGCGCGAACTTGGTGGCACTGTAGTAGGAGTAGTAGGGAGGGGCGATTCGCCCGGCCAGGGAGGAGACGTTGACGATCGCGGCGCCGCGCCGCTGAAGGAGCGCGGGGAGCGCGGCGCGCGTCATCCGCACCGTCCCGAGATAATTCACGTCGAGCTGGCCCCCGATCTCTTCTTCCGTGGCCTCGCGCAGAGTGCGCAGGTACCCCACGCCCGCGTTGTTCACCAGGGCGTCGAGGCCGCCGAACCGTCGTACCCCCTCCTCCACGGCGCGCGCGCAGTCCTCGGCGCGCGCCACGTCGCAGGGAACGGCGTGCGCCTGGCCTCCGGCCGCGGCGATCTCGGCGGCCAGGGCCCGGAGCGGGTCGGCGCTCCGCGCGACCAGGACCACCCGCGCGCCAAACGCGGACAGCCGGAGCGCGGCGGGCCGGCCGATCCCGCCGGTCGCGCCGGTGAGGAGGACCGTCCTCCCGTTAAGCTCCAATCCGCCGCGTTCCCGCCAGGGCAGGCTCGGCCGCCGTGGCGACGCCGCTCACCGGGGCCGGAGCCCCGTCGGGGCCCAGATACCGCACGAACCAGTCGCGCATCAGGTGCATCCGCGCGACGCGGCGCGACGGCGTCCCCTTCCGCGAGAGGCCGTGGCTCTCGCCCGGGAAGAGCACCATCTCCACCTCGCGGCGGAGCGCCTTCAGCGCCTTGTAGAGCATCTCCGCCTCGGTCACGTCGCAGCGCTGGTCCATCAGGCTGTGCGTGATGAGGAGCGGCGTGCGGATGTTCTCCACGTAGTAGAGGGGCGACTGTCGACGCAATATTTCCGCGTCCTCCCACGGCTCCGCGCCGAATTCGGGCGTGGCGGCCGGGCAGAGGTCATCCCCCAGAAGGAGCGTCGGGATCGTGGTCACGCAGCGCTGCGTGATCGCCGCCTGGAAACGGTCGGTGTGCGAGACCACCCAGTTGGTCATGTAGCCGCCGTACGAGCCGCCCGTCACGCCCAGCCGCTCGGGATCGATGTCGGGATGGCGCTGCAGCGCGGCATCCACGACCAGCATCAGATCGTCGAACGCGGGCGCCGCCCAGTCGTGGACGATCGCCTTGGTGAACTCCTCGCCGTATCCCTGCGAGCCGCGCGGGTTGGAGAAGAGCACGTAGAAGCCGGCGTTGGCGAACATCTGGAACTCGAGGAAGAAGCAGGCGCCGTACTGGACGCGCGGCCCACCGTGGATTTCGAGGATCATCGGGTGCTTGCCGCCGGTCTTCGTAGGCGCGAGGAGCCACGCCTGCACGCGATGTCCCTGAGGCGAAGGAACCCACATCTCCTCCGGCGCCGACAGCGCCAGCGTATCGAGCAACTCCTTGTTGGGCGTCACCACGTCGGTGAAGCGCTTCGTGCCGGGGTCGAAGCGCGCGATGGTGCCGGCGTCCAGGTGCCCACAGCGGATCACCGTCAGCTCTTCGGCCTCGCGTCCCCGGTCCGCGGTCAGGATCTGGAGCGCGCCCTCGGTGAGGCGCTCCGGCTGGTCCGCGCCGCGCAAGGGAATGCGGTAGAGATGGGTCGATCCGAACTCGCTCCCCAGGAAGTAGAGGCTCATGCCGTCGCGCGACCAGACTGGATTCCCGCCGGCGTGGAAGTCGCGGAGGTCGCTCCCCACCAGGTCGGCGGCGTAGCGGTCGAAGCGCGGCGTGAGATCGCGCGGCGTGCCGCCTGTCACCGGCACCGCCCAGACGTGGTAGTTCGGGATTCCCCACCAGTCGTCCGGCTGGTCGTGGCCGACGAACGCGATGGTCGCGCCATCCGGAGACCAGGAGGGGGAGACCGCCATCCCCGGCCCGGGCGTGAGATTCCGCGGCTCTCCGCCGGCGGCGGGCACGACGTAGAGGTCGCTCACCGTGTACGACGAGTACTCCTCGTCCTTCTCGCGATTCGCCGTGAACGCAACCCACTTGCTGTCGGGCGACCAGACGGCAGCGCCGTGGTCGAAATCGCCGCTCGTGATCGCGCGGGCCTTGCGCGTGGCCAGGTCGAGCACGTGGACGTGGCAGCGCGAGCGCGGCAGCCATCCGGCGCCGTCCAGCTTGTAGAGCATCTTCGTGATGTGCCGGAACGTGGGCTCGGGCGCGTCCTTCTTGTCCGCCTTCGCCTCGATCGCCTTCCGCTCCGGCGTGGAGCCCGGCAGGTGGCCGATCTCGGGCGGGTCCGCGGGACGGAAGGCGAACGCGATCGACTTGCCGTCGGGCGACCATTCCAAGGACGAGACGTCCCCGTCCAGGTCGGTCAGCCGCTCCGCCTCGCCTCCGTCCAGCGGGAGGCGGAAGATCTGCGGCTTCTTGTCGCGGCGCGTGGAGACGAACGCGATCGCCTTCCCGTCCGGACTCCACACCGCGCCGAAGTTCTTGTGCTCCCCCTGCGTCAGCCGGCGCGGCTCGCCGCCGGCGAGCGGAATCAGCCAGAGGTGGGACTCGTACTCGTCCTTCTCCTTGTCGATGGTCTTGATCTCGTAGACGGCGCGGCTCCCGTCCGGCGACGGCGCGACCGCGTCGAGGAATTGGAGATCGAAGAGAACTTCGGGGGTCACCGGACGCTTCGGCATGATGGCTCCTCGCTATTTCGTTCCGGTCTTGAAGCGGTTGAGCTGCTCGGTCAGATAGTTGCTGCCCGGCTCAAGGGCGAGCGCCCGCGATTCCACTTCGATGGCCTTGTCCCGGTCGCCCATGCGGAAGTGCACCTCGGCCAGCGTGTCCAGGATTCCGGAGTTCTGCGGCTCGAGGGCGACGGCTCGCTGTGCGGCCTCGAGCGCCTCTTTCAGGTAGACGCCGTTGGTCGCGCACGTCCACGCGAGGCCATTCAGGTTGGAGGCGTCGTTCTCCCCGCGCGCCAGGGCACGCGCGAGCGCCTCGCCGACCCGCTCCCGCTCGACGCGCGCCAGCTCCTTCTTCCCCTTCTTCTCGTACGCGTCGGCGTAGCGGAGGTGCGCCTCGGCCAGGTCCTGCGCCTCGAAAATTCCAAAGACGCGCTTCAGCTCGCGGATCGGCTCCTTCGAGTCCTCCACGCGCAGGTCCACGTAGCGCGTGCGGTACTCGGGGAATTCGTCGCTGGGGCGCACCACGAGAATGGCCGCCGACTGCTGACCACGTTTGTCTCCGCCCGCGGCCTGTGCGGCGTCGAGCGCGGCGAGGAGACGCTGGGACAGCTCCCCCTTCGTGTCGAGGTAGGCCCGCTCCATCCCGGCGACCACGGCCTCGCCCGCGAGGATGTTCCCCTGGATCGAATAGCCTGGGCCGATTCGATGCCCCGCCCACGAGTTGCAGTCCTTCCCGGTGTGCGCGGCGCTCCGCCCCCGTGCGTCCACGATCCCCACCTGACGATGCGAGGCGCCCGTATCGGCGGCGAGGAGCGTCCGGAGCGCGGCGGCGGCGTTCTTCCCGCGCCGCATCAGCTCGAGCCCCTTCGGGCCGAACGACTCGTTGGTCGAGGCCTGGGTCGCGACCGCGCCGACTCCCGCCTCCGCCCAAGGCACCGCCATCCCCACGCTGAAGGCGCGCGACTGGACGGCGACTCCCAGCTCCTGGGTGGTCGAGTCATAGGCGACGATCGAGAAGGTGGCGGACGCCGAGCTTGGCGCGAGGGTCCAGGCCAAGATGAGAGCCGCCACGAGAATGGTGGGTCGCAGCGCGCCAAGCGGTGAAACTCGCGAGAACGAAGCGATCACTTTTCGTCGCCCCTGAAGCGCGCGATCTGATCTTTCAGGTACTGGCTCTTCGGATCGATCGCGGCCGCCCGCGTCTCCACCTCGATCGCCTTCTTGTTATTCCCGCTCCGAAAGTAGACCTCAGCCAGCGTGTCGAGGATGTCCACGTTCCGCGGCTCGGCCCGCGCGGCGCGCTCCGCCGCGCGACGCGCCCCGTCGAGGAAGATGGAGTTGGTCGCGCACGCCCAGGCAAGCCCGTTCAGCACCGACGCGTCCCGCTCGCCGCGGGAAAGTGCGCGCTCGAGCGTCTCGCCCACGCGCTCCCGCTCCAGCTTGGCCAGCCTCAGGTTTCCCGCGGCCTCGGCCTGCGTTGCGTAGAGGAGATGCGTGTTCGCCAGATGAAATCCCTGGTGGATCTCCCAGACGCGGCGAAGCTCCTGGATCGGCGTCTTGTGGTCTTCCACGCGAAGGTCGATGTAGCGCTCGCGGTACTCAGGATTGGTCGCGCTGGGCCGCACCACGATCATCGCGGCCGACTGCATCCCGCGCTTGTCGCCGCCGGCCGCCTGCGCCGCTTCGAGAGCCGCGATGAGCCTCTCGGCCAGCTCGCCGCGCGTCTCTTGAAACGCCTTGGCCATCCCTTCCACCACGGCCTGGCCCGCGAGGATGTTCCCCTGCACGGCGAAACCGGGGCCCGTCCGCCCTCCCGCCCAGTCGAGACACCGCTTGCCCGTCCAATTGGCGGCGCGCCCGCGCGCGTCCACGATGCCGAACTGCCGGCCGGCCCAACCCGAATCCGCGGCAGCCATCGCGCGCATGACGTCGGGCGCGGAAAGGCCGGTCCGGAGAAGCGCCAGGGCCCGCGGCCCCAGCGACGGGTTCACGTTCGCCTGCGTGGCCACCGCACCCACGCCCGCCTCGGCCCACGGCACCACGCCGCCGACGCTGAAGTACTTGGACTGCACCGCCACGCCCAGCTCCTGCGTCACGGTGTCGATGGCCACAATCGAGAAGGTGCTCGTGATCACGTCCGCGCCGGCGCGGCCGGGCGTTACCGAGAGCGCCACCGCGAGCGCAAGCACGCGCGGGAGCGCGAGCGCAGGCCGAATCGCGAGCGCGAACCTCGCCGTCGGCCGCGCAAGGCGATGCGTCATCGGAGGTACCCCCCTCGAAGCGGAATGAAGCTGTGGCAGACGGAGCCCTCCGAAGGTAGCAAAACGGGGTGGGGATTGCGCCGGGATTCCGGGGACTTCGGTGACGCTACGGCGCGAGGGCGATGTCCGAGGCCACGGCCAGGGGGGTATGGCAAGGAGCCGGGGAGACGACGGCTCGGTGCGGCTCGTTCATGGCCACGGATTCACGCGCCGATGCGGCGCCGGCTGCGCGGGGTGAGACGCCGTGGGGTGAGGCCGCGATCCACGAGAGTGTGGCGCACGACGTGAGGAGGATCAGCGCCCGAGCCCAGACAGGCGCCGGGGGATCAGCGTTGTGCGAAGGCGTAGACGTTCTCCCCCTTCGTGCTGCTGTCCGTCTGGGGCTGTGCTTGCTCCAACGCGGCGACGGAGCCTCGGGGTGTCCCCAGGATTTCATGGGCCGCGGCCAGGAGCAGGAAGATGGCGAGAAATGCCGCGATCACGCGGGAGGATTGGGGGCTCTCCCGAGAGTACCGCATGGGCTGCCCACGGAATCCGGGTGGCATTCTTTGCGTGAGTTTGAAATCTCGGGGGCTCGGTGCAGGTGTTTGGCTGACCCGCGGCACGGTCCGTAGCGGCGCCCTCTGGGGAGCAGCTCCGACAGATCCCAACGGCACTCGAGAATCCTTCGAAGCAGCACCTTGCCAGAGACTTGTAGACGTCTGGCTGAGTCGATCGTCACCCATGATCCCTCCCCTTCGCCGCCGGTTCGACGGCGGGTTGGACCACTGCGGCCCACCGCTGGGGAGGGGGAAGCAATTATCGTGCTTGTACCTACGGAAGGGTACGTGGAAGGCGCCGAGGCGAGGGCTGCCGACTACCCGCGGATCAGAACGTCTTGCGCAGCAGAAACGCGAGCAGGTGCGCGCGGTAATCCTGCATCGAAGTTTCGGCCCTTTCACTCCGCCCGCGCGGGGTCTAGACTGCATCCAGTTCCCTCCCCCCGCTCCCCCGCTGCTCCCCTCCCAGTTTGCCGTCCCCCTCGTTCCATGGCCGTGGAATACGCGCGCTGAGCCGGGCGTAGAGGAGGGTGTCATGAATCCATCGTCCACCACGCCGTCCCCCTCCGTGAATGGCTCCTCCCGGCCACCGGGCCGCCGCTTCGACCCGCGGTGGTGGCAGATCTGCTGCCTCGGGAGCCTCCTGACCTATGGCCTCCTCCGGCTGAACTTCGATACGCCCGCGATCCAGGTGGCCGCGACGATCGGAACGGCTCTCCTCACGCAATTGGTATTCACCCGGCTATTCCAGATCCCGACTTTCGAATGGAAGAGCGCCCTGATATCCGGGTTCGGACTCTGCTTCCTCTTCCGCGCGAACGACTGGCGGCTCGCCGTCCTGTGCGCCGCCATCGCGATCGGGAGCAAATTCCTGATCCGCTTCCACGGCAAGCACCTCTGGAATCCGACCAACATCGCGCTCGTGCTGATGATGATCGCGTTC
>JANLXD010000222.1:0-2750 GCA_031364935.1 Candidatus Eiseniibacteriota bacterium | reverse complement strand
CCCTCGAGGCGTCGCCCGCCGTCCTTTGGGGTATAATCAAGGCGTGAAATCACCCCTCATTCTGAAATCAGCCCTCCTGGGGGCCGCTCTCGTCCTCTGCCTGGCCGCCACGGCTCCGGCCACGGGTCAGAGCCTGTTCCTCGACGTGAACGGGGACGGCCGCTCGGACGGGAGCGACGTTCTGAACCCGGGGGTCACGTCTGTCGACGTCTACCTGGATACAAGCCATGGGGGGGACGGGAGCCTGGTCACCTGTTCGCGGTCCGATCATCCGAACGAGCCGGATCCGCTCACGATCAGCTCCTACACGTTCATCCTGGGCTGGGCGCCCGTCGGGACGGGATCGCTGACCTACGGCTCCTGGACCGACAACATGGGGTTCACGATCAACGTGGGCGGCGCTCAGAAGGGGCGCGATTTCTGGACGGGCCGGGCCGCGGCGTTCTACCTGGCCCCCGGGAAGCATCGGCTGGGGACCCTCGGCGTCACCGTGACCGGAACCCCGGTGCTCCAGTTCCTCGCCTCCACCCCCATCGACGACACGGCGATGACGTCCTTCGGGTCGGCGTGCCTGGGCCAGGACTACGACAACACAATCAAGCTGGGGTCGGACTTCCTGGACGCGCGCGGCACCTCGGTCGCGGAAGACGCGCCCCGGACGGCCTGGCGGACGATCAAAGACATCTCTCGGTAGCACGCCGTTCCCACAGTCATTCCGCCGGATCCCGCCTTCGACGACCCCGCCCTCAGCGCGCCGCGTGCACCACGTAGGCCAGCGCGAAGCCGATCTGCGCCACGAACATCATCACGTACATGTGGGTCCACGAGGGGTGGTTCTCGGTGCGGGCCAGGTCGTCCGGGCGGCGGAGCATGAGGTAGGCGACGTAGGTCCCCCAGCACGTGAGAAGCGCGGTCAGGCCGTAGAGGACCCACGGGTCTCCAGTGAGGTAGCCCCGCAAGAGCCCGAAGGGGATGAGCAGGAAGGGAAGGACCAGGAAGGGCGCCGTGAACCACGCGGCGCGGCGGGGGCCCAGGAGGACCGGGAGGGTGCGGTAGCCCGCGGCCCGGTCGCCACGGATGTCGGCGAAGTCCTTGGTCGTGGTAGCCCCCAGCAGGAACAGCCCGAAGATCAGACCGATGTACCACGGCTCGGTCCGACCGAAGTCCCGCACGCAGGACCACCCCGCCACCTTGAGCAGCACCCCGCGCGGCAGCGCGATCACCGCGTTCGCGAGGAACGGCACCGCCTTCAGCCGGAACGGCGGCGCCGAGTAGATCACCGTGAGCACGGCCGCCGTTCCCGCGAGGAGCGTGCACTGCGGCCCCACTAAAGACGCCAGGACGAATGCGGCGACGTAGAGCCACCCGGCGAGGCGGATCGCTTCCTGCGGCTCGACGCGGCCCGAGGGGATGGGGCGGCTCGGCTTGTTGATCTGGTCCGCCTCGAGGTCCGTCACCTGGTTCAGCGTGTTGGACGCGGCGTTCAGCACGGCCGCCATCAGCGTCCCCAGCGCGATCTTCGCGGCGATCCAGGGGGTGAGCGGGATCGGAGGCAGGGCGCCCAGGGCGATCACGCTTCCGGTGAACATTCCCAGCGCGGGGGCGATCAGCGTGAATGGGCGCGCCAGCTCCCAATAGAGGCGGGCGCGGGACACTCTAGCGAAGGCCCAGCGGATGCCCGTCCATATCCGCGGGAGGTACTACCCCCAGCTTGGTGAGGACCGAGGGCGCCAGGTCCTCGATGCGCGCCGCCGCGGCGTCGATGGGTCGGCTGGAAAGGAAGACCCCCTCCACCTGCGCCGGGTCCACGGAGCAATGGTCGGCGCTCCAGCGGCGCTCGTTCGGCTCGATGATCTCGGGCGGGATTCCGCCCAGCGAGGTCTGCCACGAGACTCGGTAGCCCTCCTCGAAGCCGACGACCAGGTCCGGCGCTTCGCTGAAGTAGGGTCCCTGGTACAGCTCTTCGCGCGAGTAGACCTTCCGAACCACGCGCTCGCCGGTGTCCGGGTCTTTCAGCGCGCCGAAGCGCTCGATCAACTCTCTCTTGAGCGCGGCGTACTCGGCTCCCGGCGGCACGATCCCCTGGCTCTCGCGCCCTTTCATGTTCACGTAGATCTGCCCCAGGGCGAGCGCGTAGGCGCGGGTCTTCGACCAGTCCACGTTCGGCCAGAACGTGCCGCGCCCGAAGAGGTCCTCGAGATTCCGGTCGCGCACCGGGTCCTGACGCGACAGGGTCATGTACCCGTTCCGCACCAGCCAGGTGTTGATGTTCACCGCTCTCCGGAACGACGAGAAGCCGTGGTCCGAGACCACCAAGAGCGTGGTCCGTCCATCCCGCGTGCGGCGCAGGAACTGCCCGACCAGGGAATCGCAGCGCATGTAGGTGCGGTCGATCGAGCCGCCGTACCTGGCCGCGAGGCGGCTGTTGTACATGGGGTGTTTGGGATCGATCAGCCGCCACATCATGTGCTGCACCTTGTCGGTCGACTGGAATACGGTGACGAAGAGATCGGGGTCGAGCTGCTTCATCGCGTCCAGCACCAGCGCGCGCTGGCGGTCGAATGTGTAGTTCAGGTCCTCGAGAAAGACGCGCTCGTCGATCTTCTCCTCGTTCAGCGCCCACGTGTCCTCGGGCCAGCCGAGCGTCTTGTAGAGGCCGATGCGGCGGGCCGCGTCGGCGCTGTAGCGGTTGGGCTTGGAGATGGGCACCGGCGGGCGTCGCGGGTCGAAGTTGATCGGAGAGAGATAGA
>JANLXD010000183.1:0-2127 GCA_031364935.1 Candidatus Eiseniibacteriota bacterium | reverse complement strand
CGCCGATAGGCGGTCCACCTTCACGTCCATGACGAGCTGTCCCACCGCGCCGCGAAAGCCCGGCAGCGCGCCCGGGGGCAGCGGAAGGACCGCGATGGAGACGCTCTCGGTCTGGAGCGGGATCGTCTCGACGCGCGTCTCCGGAAAACCGAGGAAGCTCCAGGGATCGGGCGCGTCCACCCGCCGCATGATGCGCGCCTCGACGCGTCCCGGCCCCAGCTTCAGCTTGCCGGTGCGTGTCGGGAAGTAGGCCACGTCCTGCTCGAAGGCAATGTAGTCGGCGTTTCCAACCCGGACCCGGCCCCGTCGCATCTCGCCCAGCGTCTCCTTCCAGAATCCGCCGGCTTCGGCGATCTCCCACATCGGCGGCTCCTCCAGCCGTTCGCGCGTGTAGAAGAGAAAGCGCGCGGTCACCTGCTGATTCCAGTAGACCTGCCGCCGGTCCACGACGAAGCGCACGAACAGCTCGGGGAGGCTCTCGTCGCCCCACACCTTGCTCGGAGGGGGCTCGCCGCCCCCGCCGGCGGGCGGAAGCGAGCCGGAAGACGAGGACGGAGCGCCGCCCACTTCCAGGACGAGGGGCGAGGTCTGCGCGCGGGCCGCGCCGGAGGCGATTCGGATGGGCGGAATGGTGTAGCGCCCCGGAGCCGACGCGCTCAGCAGGAAGACGCTGGTCGAGGTGCGCGAGAGATGACCGTTCACCCACGAGAAATTCTGGGAGTCCGCCGCTCGCACCACGTGGAGCCCCGGGACGGGCGGAAACGCGAACTCGGGAAGCGCGACGCCCTGCGCCTCGGCCACCACGGTCACCTGCGCCTCCTGGCCGACGGCCACGCGCTGCGGGTCCAGCGAGGCTTCGATGGAGAGCGCCGCCGGCGGGGCCCCCGCGGCGGCGGCCGGAGCGAGCGTCGCAGCGAGTAGCGCCATGATCAGGGCCGGTACGCGGGTGCGCGTCGCGACGCGGGCACTACCAGTCACGCACGTTCTCCTCCCGCGTATCTCCCTGGCGCTTCTCCTTCCGCCGCTCGGAGCGCCGCTCCGATTCCAGCGCGTCCAGCCACAGCTCCGCCTCGCTTCGACCGGGCACGTTCCCGCTGACGCCGGGAGTTGGCTGTTTCCCTCCCGGGCCCTGTGGCGCGTTCGGCTGCTGGCCACCGCCGCCGCCGCCGCCCTGGCCGGGTCCCGACGGCCCCTGCGCTCCGCCGCCGCCGCCCGACGGCTGGGGGGGCTGCTGGCTTTCGCGCATCCGGCGGATCGCCTCTTCCAGGTTCTTCTTCGCGTCGATCCGCTTCGAATCCAGGCGGAGCGACTGCCGGTAGCGCTCGACGGCCTCCTCGAGGCGATTTTTCCGGAGCGCGTCATTCCCCAGGTTGTAGGCGGCCGCGCTCCGCGCTTCCGCTCCCTTCAGCCGGGTCGCCTCGTCGTACGCGGTGCGCGCGGAATCGGCGAGACCGAGCTTCTGGAAAGCGACCCCCTGGTCGTAGCGAACCGCCGACGACGCCGGCTGCTGCGCCCGCGCCTCGGAGAAGGAGTGGAGAGCGGCGGCGGGCTGCCCCTTCTTGAGCTCGCGGACGCCGCGGCGCGCGGGCCCGCCCCACTCGTAGAACGCGCCCTGCGAGAGGAGGGCGAGCGCGAGAAGCGCCGCCTCGAGCGCGGCGCCGCGGCGCGCGCGGACGCCGGGGCGGCTCACGTCTTCCTCCGCCGCGGGACGAGGCGAGAGGCAACGAGAACGAATCCCGCGGCCGCGGCGAACCAGGCATACCGCTCGTCGTACGCGCGCACCGTCTGGCCCCGCGCCTCCACGCCTCCCTCCGAGCGGATCGCGTCGGCCAGGTGGAGCGCCGCGCGGCCGGTGCCGTCGCCGCGCTCGCACCGCCCGCCGCCCCGCCGCGCCAAGTCTTGGAGCAGCCCTTCGTCCAGCTTGGTCTGCACCACGCGCCCCTCCGGATCGAGCCGCTTCCCCACGACGGCCCCCGTGGAATCGACGATCGGGATCGTCGCTCCCTCCGGCGTGCCGATGCCCAGCGTGAAGAGCCGCGCCCCCGCGCCGCGCGCCGCCTGGACCGCCGCCCGCGGATCCCCCTCGAGATTTTCACCGTCGCTAACCAGGAGGACCGCGCGCGGGCG
>JANLXD010000170.1:0-1995 GCA_031364935.1 Candidatus Eiseniibacteriota bacterium | reverse complement strand
CCAGGTCCAGAGCGCGTGAGTCCGATCCCACTTCCGAGAGCGTCAGCACATTCTCGATGAGGTTCCGGAGCTTGCGCGTCTCTTCTCGCGCGGGCAGCAGGAGCTCGAGGGCGGAAGCATCCTGCTCGATATTCGCGAGGCAGTCCAACGTGGCCATGATCGTCGTGAGAGGAGTTCGCAGCTCGTGATTGACGTTGGCCAGGAACTCGGATTTCAACCGGTCGAGATCCTCGAGGCGCTCGTTGGCAAGGCGTAGCTCTCGGTTCTGCTCGAGGAGGCGGCCCGAGATTCGCCCGTTCCAGAAGGACATGCCGGCGATGGCCACCGAGGCCCGCAGAATCTTCAGATCGAGATCGCTGTACGGATCGGCGTCTTCAGGGAGCCCGATGGCGAGAATTCCGAGAAGCTCCAGCTCCGCCGTGATGGGTACGAGAAAGTGAAGACCCGCCCGCTGCGCCAATTCGTTCGGCAATCCACTCCCCGCGCCGTCCAGCTCCTCGAAGCTCAAAGGAGTCCCGTTGACGTGGGCACGCGCCAGAAGCGCCGGGGCGCATTGGGCCATGAGCGCCGCCGCATCGTCTCTCCCGACGCCGTGGGTTCCCACCAGAACCGGCTCCCGAGCGCCTTCCGCGAAAAGCCACAGACAGGCTCCCGACGGTCTCAGGTGGCCCATCAAATTGAGCAGGAAAATCTCGGCGGCGGCGAACAGGTTCTTGGAAAGCATGAGCTCCTGGCTCAGCTCGACCAGCGCCAGGAGGGAGTATTCCCGCTTGGCCGCGATGGCGTGCACCTCGTGGCTTGGGCCGGTGCGATCGAGGGGCAGGAAGGCTTCCAGATTGAGCAGGCGCACGACGGAAGCGACGGCAGGTGACGCGGCCTCGATGCGTATGCCTCCGCCCCGGCCCTGGAAGTCCTGCGCCAGAGACAGAAGGGCGCCGATCCCGCTCGAGCCCAGAAAGGACACCCCCGAGAGATCCAGAATCAGGTTGGAATGGACGTCTGGAAGGGAAGCGATCCGTTCCAGGAGGCGCGACGCGTTCTGTGCGTCGAGACGTCCCTCGATGCGCAGAAGCGTGGTGAAGCCGTCGGCCTCTTCCACTGAGATGGCGAGATCCCTAACCAACGCGTGTCCTCCGGCGCGGCGCCGGAGCCGGACCTGGCTCCCAGTGCATCACCGTGGCATTCCCGACCGTAGTGCCCGGGTGGTAGGCCACGTCGCGCATCACGTTGTAGATGATGTCGAGCCCGAAGCCGCGCCCGCGCTTCCGCACGGAGGCGTCGCCGAAGTCGCTCTGCTTCCAATCGGCGGGACGGAAGGCGGTGCCCTGGTCCAGGATGAGGAAACGTCCCCCATTCGGCGGCTCCTCTTCCCCCCGAGGGGGGCCGCCGGACGGCTCGCCGCGGGACGGTATCCAGCACATCTCGAAGCTCTGCTTGGAATCGGAGCCGTAGCCGTGCTCGACGATGTTCGCGGCGGCCTCGTGCAGTGCGAGTGTCAGCAGGGACGATTGCTCGCTCGAGAGCCCATGGAGCGCCCCAGTGCGGGGCAGCCAGTCATCGATCCGGCGCAGGCAATCCAGGCTGGCCGGCAGGATGAGGCAATCGCCTCTCGCCCGGGCGTCGGCCAGGAGTGCCGTCACTTCGGCCGATTCCGTGGATGGCGCCCCCTCGCGGCTGATGACGAGAACCGTTTCGTCATCCATTCGCGAATCGCCGCCTCGCCACGTCTGAACCGCGTCGTGCAGGTGGTCGACGATTCCGCGGGCTCCACGGGAAGCCGACTCGACCAGGGCCGCTTCCATCCGCTCGTACCCGAATGCTTCCTGCCGCGCGTCCACGGTTTCGTTCACCCCGTCCGTGAACTGAACGAGGACGTCGCCGGGGCCCAGGTCCAGATGAGAGTCCACGAGCGTGCCTCGGATCGCGCCGCCTCGGATCGCGCCCAGCGGAATTCCCTTGGTGTAGTGCCATTCGACGCCGCCGGTCTCGCGCCGG
>JANLXD010000139.1:0-7162 GCA_031364935.1 Candidatus Eiseniibacteriota bacterium | reverse complement strand
TTTCTTTAGGTCCCCCCCGAGCCGCGGCTTGCCCTCGCTAAGAGCCTTGTAGATCGAGTATTCCGCCACCGATTCGTTCTGCTTGTTCAGCTTGTTGAGGGCCAGGAAGAGGAACTGGTGGTTGGACGACTCCTTGGGGTCGATCGCGACCGCCTGCTTCAAGTAGGTGACCGCGCCCGTGTAGTCTCCCGCGTTGAACGCGGTCTGGCCGGCTAGCGTCAGGAGGTCCTTGCTCTTCGGGAACTCCTCCACGGCCTCGTGGAGCACCTCGGACGCTTCCTTGTACTTGCTCTGGTTGGTGTAGATCACCGCGATGTTGTAGAACGCGTTCTCGCGGATGGTCAGCGAGTCTTTGGGAGCATCCTTGAGTAGGTCCTTGTAGGCGACCGCGGCGCTGTCGAGAATGGCCGGCCGCTCCGGCGACTTCGCGTCCATGGCGGTAGCACACTGGTAGAACGCGCTGGCGATCTGAGATCGGTAGAGAAGTCTGCTCGACGGATCGTTCTCGATGGCGGCGCGGTACGCGGGAACCGCCTCGCAGAACTTCCCGGCCTTGAACATTCGATTTGCCACCCCCACCGCCGCGGCCCGCAGGTTCCTGGCCAGCTTCTCGTCGTTGGGCGCGAGCGCGAGGCCGGCCCGCGCGGCCGCCATCGCGTCGTCCGAGCGGCCCAGCAGGTCGTACACGTAGGAGAGGTTCCGGTAGGAGTCGACGGAGTTCGGATCGATCATGGTCGCGAGCCGGAAATAGTAGGCCGCCTCTTCCAGGTGGGACGGCCCCTCGTACTTCCCGTAGACGGTGGTGTCGGTGATCGCCACTTCCGGAGCCGGGGCTCCCGTGAAAGGCGGCAGCGTTCCGCCGCCCTCGGGGGTTTCGCCCTCGGCGGGGACGTTTCCGACCAACGACATCGCCTTCACGCCGTTGTTGTAGAGCCGCGATAAATAGAACATCTGGGGGTTCTGGAGGTCGGCGACCTTCTTGTCGTCCTTCTTCTTCTTGGCGGCCTGGATGCCGATGGCGAACGCGGCCCCGGCCGACGCGTACTGGCTCAGCTCGGCGCGCGCGCTTCCGAGAAGGAGATAGACCTGCAAATTCTCGGGCTCCAGCTTGCGCGCGCACTCCAGATTCATGGCCGCCTTATCCCACACCTTCTGCTGCACGTAGACCTTCCCGCTCGTGAAGCAGACGCTGGCGCTCGCGGGACCGGCAGCGGCGGAGACGAGGCAGAGGGCGAGAATCGCGCCCAGAAGGCGACGCGCGACAAGTTGGACCATCGATTCCTCCAGTGAGACGAAGATGCCCGTGATCGGCGGCTTCCTTATAACAGTAGTACCCGGCGAAGGCGCTGCTCGTTCCCGGCGGCAAGAACGATTGAACCCGGAGCGGAGTGCCTTGTCAAGCCCAGTTCCTGCACGCCCGAGGGAGGGTCGCGGCTCCGTAATGCGCTGTCCCCCAGCCGTTAAAGCAGTTGGTGAGGGTCCACGTCGATCGCCAGGCGGACCCCCGGCAGCTTCAAGGCCCGCAGCGCCGGCAGCGCCTCCGAAAGGAGCGCCCGGAGCGCGGGGCGGGAGCGGGACCGCACGACCAGGTGCCAGCGCGCCTTCCCCTTGAGCCGCGCGAGCGCCTTGGGCGCGGGACCGAGGATCTCGATCTCCTCCCCCGCCGCCTTGGCCAGCACCTGCTTCACCTGGACGCCCCCCTTGTAGACGCGCTCTTCCCCCTTCCCGGTGATCTCGATTTCTACCAGGTGGCCGAAGGGCGGGTAGGAAAGCTCGCGGCGGTCCCGCGCCTCGCGGGCGTAGAAGGCGCCGAAATCCTGCGCGGAAGCGGCCCGGAGCGCGGGATGCTCGGGATCGTAGGACTGCATGATCACCTCGCCCGGCTGGTCGCCGCGGCCGGCGCGCCCCGCCACCTGCGTCAGGAGTTGAAACGTCCGCTCGGCCGCCCGGAAGTCAGGAAGGTAGAGCTGGAGGTCGGCCACGATCACCCCGACCAGCGTGACTCCGGGGAAATCGAACCCCTTGGTGACCATCTGCGTGCCCAGCAGGAAATCGATCTCGCGCTCCCGGAAGGAGCGCAGGATCGAAGCGGCCGATCCACGGCGCCGGACGGCGTCCAGGTCCAGCCGCGCCACGCGAGCCAGGGGGAAGAGCCGCGCCACCTCGCGCTCGATCTTCTGGATGCCGACGCCGCCGAACCAGAGGTCTTCCGCGCCGCACGCGGGGCAGGCCGGCATGAGCCGCCGCGTGGCGTTGCAGTAGTGGCAGCGGAGGGACGACTCTTCGGCGTGAACGGTGAGCGGCACGTCGCACGCTTCGCACCGGGCGACCCCGCCGCAGCCGCGGCACTGGAGATAGGTCGAGTGGCCGCGCCGGTTCAGGAACAAGATTCCCTGCTCGCGCCGCTCCAGGGTGCGCGCCATCGCCTCGAGGAGCGGCGGCGTCAGGTGCTTCGAGGGGTTCCCCTCGGTGATCCGCCCGCGCCGGCGCAGGTCGGCCAGCCGCACGCGCGCGAGGGGGCGGCGATCCACGCGGTGCGTGAGGCGGAGGAGCGCGTAGTCCCCGCGCTCCGCGCGGGCGTAGCTCTCGAGACTGGGCGTCGCGGAGGAGAGCACGGCCGGAATCCCCAGGCGCTGGGCACGCACCAGGGCGACGTCCCGGGCGTGGTAGCGCGGGGCTTCGTCCTGCTTGTAGGCGCCGTCCTGCTCCTCGTCGATCACGAGCAGCTTCAGCCGCCGAAAGGGCAGAAAGACCGCCGACCGCGTTCCCACCACCACGTCCAGCTCGCCCGCCTGGACGCGATGCCAGACGTCCACGCGCTCCCGCGGCCGAAGCTCGCTGTGATAGAGCGCCACGCGCCCGACTCCGGCCTGGCGAAAGGCGTCCGCCGCCTGCGGGGCCAGGGCGATCTCGGGGACCAGCACCAGCGCCTGCCCGCCTCCGGCCAGCGCGCGGAGCGCGGCGTGGAGATAGACGGCCGTCTTTCCGCTCCCGGTGATTCCGTAAAGAAGGAAGGCGCGAAAGCCGCCCGCGTCGAGCGCGGCCTCGATGGCCGCGAGCGCTTCGGCCTGCTCCCCGCTCAGGGCCTCGCGGGACGGTGGCGCCGCGGCGTGCCAGGGGTCGTCGGGTTCGGCGTCGGCGCGGGGCGCGCGCCGCTTGAGCGCGGTGACCGCGGGCGCGGCCGCGGCCAGGGTTTCCCCCAGCCCCGCCGCGTAGTAGTCGGCGATCCAGCGGCAGAGGGAAACCACGTCCGGCGGAAGCGTGAGGCGCGGCTCCGGAATGCCGGAGATGGGACGCACGGCGACGCCGAGGGGTGCCTCGGAGGCCGCTTCGAGCACGGTGCCCCAGAGGCGCCGGCGGCCGAGCGGCACGAGCACGCGCAGGCCCGCCTCGGGCGCTTCCCCGTCAGGGAGCGAGTAGACGTAGCTGTCGTTCTTGGGGATGGGGACGGCGACCCGCACCAGGTGCATCGCGGGCGGATGGTACCACTCGCGCGGGCGGGAGGCCCGGCGGCAGTCCTGACGTGTGCGGCGGCCGTGTTAGGCGGAGGAGGCGGGGCGCTCCGTGACCGACTGGCCCAGGAGCTGGTTGATCCGCTCCACCAGCTTCCGCGGACTGAACGGCTTGGTGATGTAGTCGTCCGCGCCCACGTCGAAGCCCATCTTCTGGTCGACGTTCCGACCCTTCGCGGAGAGGAGGATCACGGGAATCTGCTTGGTGGCCGGATCCGACTTGATGGCCTTGCATACCTCGTAGCCGTCCAGCTTGGGCATCATGATGTCGAGCACGATCAGGTCCGGCTTCTCGGACTTGAGCTTGTCCAGAGCCTGCTCTCCATCCAACGCCGTGACCACGTCGTACCCCTCCATCCCCAGACTGAAGTCGAGGATGTGCACGATGTAGATCTCGTCGTCGACCACCAGAATCTTGCCCTTCGACATCCGACTCACCTCCCTGAAAGCTGGCCTAGAGTTCCTATCGGCGGCTCACGCGGCTTCTGGAGCCTGAATCGCACTTGTATGTTCTTGGACGTCCGCCGTTTGCACGAATGCTTCCACGACCTTCGAATCGAACTGCGATCCCGTGCAGCGTCTTAGCTCGGCCACGGCATCCTCGTGCGACATGGCCTGGCGGTACGGCCGGCCCAGAGTCATCGATTCGTAGGCGTCCAGCACCGCGATGATGCGCGCGCCCATCGGGATCTGCTCCCCTTTGAGCCCGCGCGGGTAGCCGCGGCCGTCCAGGCGCTCGTGATGAGCCAGGATCAGCTCGGCCACGTGGCTCTCGAACTCGATCGGCTGCACCATCTCGACCGTGCGCGCGGGATGCTGCGTGACCTGGGCCCACGTTTCCGCGTCGAGCTGCCCCGGCTCGTGCAGCACCGGCGCCCCGACCTGGGACATGCCGACGTCGTGGATGCTGGCCACGTAGGCGAGGGCCTGCAGGTCCGCCTCGGCCAGTCCCAGGCGCCGCCCGATGGCCGCCGCCCGCGTCGCCATGGACCCGGCGGTCAGCTTGAGCCGCGCCCGGCGCGCGTTGTCGATGATCGCGGAGAGAGCGCGCGCCGCCTGCTGCGCGCGGTCCGACGTGTCGTCCACGGCCTCCGAATGCACCCACGCCCGAGCGGCCCGGTCGGCCAGGGACGACAGCAAAGCCTGGTCGTCCTCGGTGAACGGCGTGCAGGAGATCTTGTTGTTGATGTTGATCACGCCCACGACACGGCCGTCGGCCTTGATCGGCACCGAGAGACAGGACTTGGTCTCGTATTGGTGCCCGTTCCGCCGGCTGAAGCGCGGGTCCTCCTCCACGTCGGTCACGAGGAGCGGAATGCCGTGCTTCGCGACCCACCCCGCGATCGAGTCTCCCATCTTGATCCGGGTGCCCGACACCACCTCTTCGCGCAGGCCGCGCGCGGCCTTGATGTAGAGCTCCTCCTTCTCTTCGTCCACCAGCATGAGCGAGGCGATCCGCGCGTGCATGACCTCGGCGATCATCTCCACGGTCAGCCGCGTCAGGTGGTCCGAGACCGAGTGCGGCGATTCCCACGCGGCGTGGGTGATCACGCCGGCGTCGCCAGCGGTCGCGGGCAGCGTCACGGTGAACCGGGAGCCGCGCCCCGGCTCGCTGTCGGCCTGGACCTCGCCCCCGTGCCACTCGACGATGCTGCGCGCGATCGAGAGCCCCAGTCCCACGCCCGGATACGGACGGTCGTCGGAGCTGTCGACCTGGTAGAACTTGTCGAAGATCCGGGCCAGCTCCTGGCGCGGGATCCCGATCCCCGAGTCCTCCACTTCCAGCCGCGCCGTGCGGGCCTCGCGCGCCACGCGCAGGGTGACCGTGCCGCCCTTCTGGCTGAACTTGACCGCGTTCTGCCCCAGGTTCAGGAGCGCGCGGCGGATGAGACTGCGATCCGCCTCGACGACCACCTCGTTCGCCTCCGCCTCGACCTCGACCTCGATTCCGTTTTCCTGCGCGGCCGCGTGGAGCAGGCCCGCCACCTCCTCGACGACCTCGGCCAGGTTGAACGGCTCCCGGTTCATGCGGAAACGCCCGGCCTCCAGCTCGGAGATGTCCAGGATCGACCCGATGAGCCGCTCCAGCTTCCGGCTCGCCTCGTCGATCACGGTGAGGAAGTCCCGCTGCAATTCCAGATTGGGGGCGCCCACGTGCTCGAGAAGCGGCTCGAGGTGGGAGCGGATGAGGGTGAGCGGCGTCTTGAGCTCATGGCTCACGATCGAGACGAACGAGCTCTTGATGTCGTTCAGCTCGTCGGCGCGCTCGGTCGCCTCCTCCAGCTGTCGCATGCTCTCGTGAAGCTTCTCGTACAGCTCGGAGTTCTGCAGAGCGACCACCGCGTGGGTCGCGAGGATCTCCAGCGTCTCGACCACCTCGCGGTTCGGACGCCGGCGGTCGGTGGGGTCGTCCACGGACAGGTAGCCGACGATCGTGCCGTCCTTGGTGACGAGAGGAACGAAGAGGACGTCCTCGGCGTGCCACTCCCCCGCCTTCCGCTCGCCCAGGTCGGGGGTGAAGCCGTCCTCGTCGTGCTCGCCCCAGAACTTGGCCTCGTGCCCGATGAAGTAGGAGCGGCCGATCCGGAACTTGTCGCGCAGCCATCCCTCGAACTCGCTCCGCGGGACCGGGCGCTGCTCCAGCTTGCCGATCGCGTCCCGCTCCAACCCGGCGAACGCGCGGGCCTCGAAGGAATCGGTGCGCGGGTTCAGGACCCGAAGCAGCACGATCCGGAATCCCGCCGCGTCGGAGATGGCGTGGACGATCTCGTGGAGCACCTTGTCGAGCGCCAGGTTCGAATTGATGCTCGTCGCGATCTCGAGGACCTTCTTCAGGCGCGCGGCCCGCTTCCGGCTGGAGAGCAGCTCGTTCCGGTAGAGCGTCCCCATTTCATCCGCGGCGTGGGTGAGCTGCTCGTTCCGGGCCACCGCCGACTCGTACGAGCCCCGCATCGACTTCAGATCCTGTCCCAGGGAGCGGCGCCGGCGCAGCGCGATGATCAGGAGGAGGGCCGTGGCGGACAGCGCCCAGATCAGGTCAGCGGACGGCATCGGGCCTCCACTCGCGGCTCGCGTCCTGCGCTTCAGGAGCCGTGGCGTCTTGGGTCGAGGCTGGGGCCGGGGCCGGTGCGTTCGGCAAGGCATCCAGCTCGGCGGAGGCCGGGTCCTCGGCCAGCATCCGGCAGAATTCCTCGACGACCGCGGGGTCGAACTGGGTGCCCGCGCATCGCTTCAGCTCGGCCACCGCTTCCTCTTCGCCGTATGGCTCGCGGTAAGGACGGCCGGCGGTCATGGCTTCATAGGCGTCCACCACGGCGAGGACGCGCGCCGCGAGCGGGATCTGCTCGTGCGAGAGCCCGCGCGGATAGCCGCGCCCGTCCCAGTGCTCGTGATGCCCCAGGATGATCTCGTTGACCTTGGAGGCCACCTCGATCGAGCGGAGCATCTGGACACCGGCGAGCGGATGGGACTCCATGTCCCGGCGCTCCTCGGGCGACCATTTGCGCGCGGCGAGGAGAAGACCGCCGTCCACCGCGAGCATGCCCACGTCGTGCACGCGGGCGACGTAGCCCAGGATGTCCACGTCGTCCGCGTCCAGGCCGACGCGCCGGCCCAGCGCCACCGCGAGCTTGAACGCGCGCCGCGTCGAG
>JANLXD010000111.1:0-3652 GCA_031364935.1 Candidatus Eiseniibacteriota bacterium | reverse complement strand
TCCTGTTCCTGCTCAATTTCCGCACCACGGCCATCACGCTGACCGCCATCCCGCTTTCGTTTGTGACAGCCGCCGTTGTCTTTCATCTCTTCAATATTTCGATAAACACGATGACGCTCGGCGGCTTGGCGATCGCCATCGGGGAGCTGGTAGACGATGCGATCGTCAACGTCGAGAACGTCTTTAGGCGGTTGCGGGAGAATCGACACGCGCCACAGCCACTCCCGCCCTTCGAGGTGGTGTTCCGAGCCTCCTCGGAGGTCCGGAATTCGATCGTTTACGCCACGATTCTGGTGGTTCTTGTGTTCCTACCCCTGTTTGCGCTGAGCGGGATCGAGGGGCGGCTGTTCGCTCCGCTCGGCATTGCGTACATCGTGTCGATCATGGCCTCGTTCGTGGTGTCGTTGACCGTGTCGCCGGCCCTCTGCCTCTATCTGCTCCCGAGGGCGAAGGTTCTGGCGGCGGAGAAAGACTCTTTTGTCGTCCGGCACCTCAAGCAATGGGATCGGAAGCTGCTCGGGTTTGCGCTGCCGCATCCGGGGATCGTCATCGGCGGGGCGGTCATTCTGGTCCTCGCGGCAGCCGCCCTCGTCCCTCTGATGGGCCGCGAGTTTCTGCCGCCGTTCAACGAGGGCACGGCCACGATCAATGTCGTGGCCGCTCCCGGCACGTCCCTCAGCGAATCGAACCGTATCGGCACGATCGCAGAACAGCAGCTGCTGGCCGTTCCCGAGGTCATCTCCACCGGGCGACGGACGGGGCGGGCTGAGCTCGATGAACATGCTGAGGGAGTTCATTATTCCGAGATCGACGTCGATTTCCGGCGCTCTGCGCGGACGCGGGAAGAGGTCCTGGGCGACATCCGGTCCAAGCTCGGCCAGATCCCCGGCGTCTTTGTCAACATCGGCCAGCCGATTTCCCACCGGCTCGACCACTTGCTATCCGGCGTTCGGGCGCAGATCGCGGTCAAGCTGTTCGGCAATGACCTGGATCTGTTACGGGCAAAAGCGGCCGAGATCCAGGCAGCCATGGCCACCGTTCCGGGGATCGTCGACCTTCAAACCGAGAAGCAGGTCCTGGTGCCGCAGATCCGCATCGAAGCGGACCGCGCGGCCTTGGGCCGCTACGGGCTCAACGTCGGCGAGCTCAACGAGGCTCTCGAGACCGCCCTCAACGGACGAGTCGTGTCCGAGGTGCTCGAGGGACAACGAACGTTCACCCTCCTGGTTCGCTTCGACGATCCGTCGCGGAACAGCCTGGACGCCATTCGCGGCGCACTCATCGACACGCCCTCCGGCAGCAAGGTGCCCCTGTCGGCGGTGGCCACAGTGGAGGAATCGCGCGGACCCAACGTCATTCAGCATGAGAACGTCCAGCGCCGCATCGTGATATCGTCCAACGTGAGCGGGCGCGATTTGGGGCGCGTGGTCCAGGAGATCCAAAAACGCGTGGCAGCCCAAGTGACCTTACCGACGGGTTATTTCATCACCTACGGCGGGCAGTTCGAGAGTCAGGAGTCCGCGACTCGGCTGATCGGCATTCTCAGCCTGTTCTCCCTGGCCGCGATGTTCCTCGTGCTGTACGCCCACTTCCGGGTCGTGCCGATCGTGCTCCAGATCCTGCTCAACATCCCGCTTTCCTTCATCGGGAGCGTGGTGGCGATTTTCATCACCGGTGGGACGTTCTCGGTGGCTTCGCTGGTCGGGTTCATCACCCTCACCGGCATCGCTTCGCGCAACACGATCATGATGATCTCCCACTACCTCCACCTGATGCAGAAGGAAGGTGAACACTTCGACGAGAACATGGTCGTGCGCGGATCGCTCGAGCGGTTGGTGCCGGTGATGATGACGGCGCTCACGGCGGGGATGGCGCTGATCCCGCTGGTTCTCTCGAAGGGCGAACCAGGAAAGGAGATCCTCTATCCCGTTGCGACCGTCATTGTAGGGGGCCTGATCAGCTCGACATTGCTCAACATGATCGTCACGCCGGCGGTGTTCTACCGTTTCGGCCGGAAGTCGGCGGAGAAGTACCTGGCGCAGGCCCGAGAGACGGAGAATCCCTGAGCGGTGCGAGGCGGACCGTGACTAGCTGCTACAAACCACACCCCGTTATGAGGAGAAGACCATGAAAACCCAGGCACGTTGGTGGGTAGTGGCATCGGTGGTGGTTGGGACCCTTTGGTTGCTTGGCTGCGGACAGAAGAAGACAGAATCACAGGCGACTCAGCAAGCGACCGAGCAGCCCCAGCCGTCCGGCGAAACCGTGGAGCGCGGGGAGCGCGGGGAGACGATGGCACCCGCCGGGACCGCCGCCGGCATCTGGGACCAAATCACCGCAGAGCGGGACAAGCTTTCGGCGGCGATCCAGAATGGCCAGCTCAAGGACGTGCATCACCTGGCCTTCGGCGTTCGCGACCTCGTCGTGGCGCTGGCGGGCAAGGCAACGGCCTCGCCCGAGGCGGCTCCGAAGCTGAAGACCCTCGTGGAGCAGGTCAAGGCGTCGGCCGGCAAGCTCGACGAAACGGGGGACGCGGGCGACCTGAGCGGCGCCCAGGCGGAGTTTGCCAAACTCAATACGACCCTGAACATGATCAAGGCGATCGTGAGTCCAAGGTAGGTCGAGTTCGCGGTGACTGGTGCGACGATCGAGAGATTGAGGCGCCGACCTCCGGGGTCGTCACCGGGATCCTGCACAGATGGCTCTGTCGAGATCGGCGTCAGCCATACTGTCCAAAAGGAGAAGCCAAATGAAGACAAAAGTAATTTCAACGCTCTTGATGACTCTCTCGTTGGGAGCCTTCAACGCAATGGCTGCAACCGGGCGACAGGAGGGCCATTCAACGCACGATCAAATGATGATCGCCAATGAGCCGCATCACGTCCTTGCGATGGCCTACCACCAGAACTTGGCTGCTTTCGCCAAGGCGCTGCAGGAACAAACGGAGCGCGCCAGCTCCGTCAATGTCGAATTTGCGCGCGCCGCGGTATCCGAGATGCGGCGTAGTTTCGATCAGATGAAGCAGCATCATCAAGAGCACATGAAAACGATGAGCGCCGCAATGCACACCAAAATGAGCGGGATGATGCAGCAGATGGAAACCCATCAGACCGAACTGAACACCCAGCTTACGGCACTGGAGCAAGAGGTTCAGTCGGCCACGCCCGACCCGAAGAAGGTCTCCACGTTGGCAGCAAGCGTCCAGACACACCTCGATGCTATGTCAAAGATGAAGCGGGCCAGTAAGGGGAGCACGATGAAAATGAAGATGTAGGTAGGGCACGGAATGGTCCGCATCGTCGATGTTGCAGCTGCTTGCCGATCGGGGCGCGGAATTGGGTTCCGTGCCGACCGCTCGGAATTCCAGGGATTTCTTGTGTTCGCCATTGCACAGACGTCAATCGGAGGCTTACCATCTCGTTGGTTTGCGGAGAGAAGTTGGCGGTCTCCATGTCGCAAGCCGAACTCAGAAAGGGCAAGAATCCCCGGATTCTACAGCTTGCCAAGGACATCATCTCCGCACAGAAAAGGCAATGCCGAAGCTACATTAGTGCGCAGTCCCGGCGAACCCGCACTCTAACAAGACAGCGGTCGTGTGTGGGTCATCGCCGAACCCGCAGCCGGTGCGTGCGCGTCCAGTTTGGCTGCGCTC
>JANLXD010000074.1:0-2333 GCA_031364935.1 Candidatus Eiseniibacteriota bacterium | reverse complement strand
ATCCGGCGCAGCATGGCCGACTGCCCCACGATCGTCCCTTCGATCGCCGAGAGGAGGGGGCCCACGAAGGCGCTCTCCTCCCGCACGCGCGCGGTCCGCTCCTCGAGGGTCAGCTCGGCCATCGGTTCATTCCGTTGGAGTTACGCGGTTCGGCTCGGGTAGAGCGGGAAGGCGTCGCAGAGGGATTCCACCTGCTGCTTCAAGCGGGCGAGGGCGGCGGCCTCGGCGCGCTTCGTGATCGCTTCGTCGATCCAGCCCGCCAGGGTGCGCATCTCCGTCGTTCCGAAGCCGCGGGTCGTGACCGCCGGCGTGCCGATGCGGATGCCGCTGGTGACCGCCGGCGGGCGCGGGTCGTTGGGCACGGCGTTCTTGTTCACGGTGATGCCGGCCGCATGTAGCGCCGTCTCGGCCTCGGCCCCGGAGAAGCCCGCGTCGCGCAGGTCCACGAGGAGGAGGTGATTGTCCGTTCCTCCCGTCACCAGCTTGTACCCTCGGGCCATGAGCTCGGCGGCGAGAGTCTGCGCGTTCTCGACCACGCGGCGCGCGTAGACCTTGAACTCCGGCGCGGCCGCTTCCTTCAGGCACACCGCCTTCGCCGCGATCATGTGCATCAGGGGTCCGCCCTGCATGCCCGGGAACACCGACTTGTCGATCGCCTTGGCGAACTCCGAGCGGCAGAGGATCAGGCCGCTTCGCGGGCCGCGGAGCGTCTTGTGCGTCGTCGTGGTGACCACGTCGGCGTGCGGCACCGGGTTCGGGTGCACCCCGGCCGCCACCAGCCCGGCGACGTGGGCCATGTCGAACACGAACCGCGCGCCCACCTCGTCCGCGATCGCGCGGAGCCGCGAAAAATCGAACACCCGCGGATAGGCGCTCGCCCCTGCCACCAAAATCTGAGGTTTGTGCTCCCGCGCGAGCTGCGCCACCTGATCGTAGTCGAGGAGGCCCGTCTCGGGCGAGAGTCCGTACTGCACCGAGCGGAACACGATGCCCGAGTAGCTCACCTTGTGCCCGTGGGTCAGGTGGCCGCCGTGCGCCAGCGCCATGCCGAGAAGCGTGGAGCCGGGCGCCATCAGCGCCATGTACGAGGCGAAATTGGCCTGCGCTCCCGCGTGGGGCTGCACGTTCGCGTGGTCGGCGCCGAAGAGCGCCTTGGCCCGCTCGATCGCGAGGGTCTCGGCCACGTCCACGAATTCGCAGCCGCCGTAGTAGCGCTTCCCCGGGTAACCCTCGGCGTACTTGTTGGTGAGCGGCGAGCCCATCGCCTCGAGCACCGCCTCGCTCACGAAGTTCTCGGAAGCAATCAGCTCGACGGTGGTCTGCTGGCGGTGGACTTCGTCGCGGATGGCGGCGGCGATGTCGGGGTCGGCCGCGCTCAGCGCGCTGGGGGCAACGCTCACCCCGGTCAGCGGGCCTTCTTCGCGGCGCGCTGGACCTTGGGGCGGGCCTCGACCGGGAAAAGCCAGCCGTGCCGGTCCTTCTCCCGTCCCTCGATCACGTCGAAGAACGCCTCTTGAAGCCGCCGCGTGATCGGGCCGACGCGTCCGGTGCCGACCGGGATCCGGTCCACCGAGGTGATGGGCGTGATCTCGGCCGCGGTCCCCGTGAAGAAGACCTCCTCGGAGATATAGAGCGCCTCGCGCGGGATCTGCTCCTCGCGCACTTCCATCCCGAGGTCCCGCGCCAGCTCGAGGATGCTGTCGCGCGTGATTCCGGGCAGGATCGCGTTGGCGATGGTCGGCGTGGTGAGGACGCCGTTCCGCACCAGGAAGACGTTCTCGCCGCTCCCCTCGGCGACGAAGCCGAAGTAGTCGAGGGCGATCCCCTCTTCATAGCCGTCGGTGATCGCCTCCAGCTTGATGAGCTGGCCGTTCAGATAATTCGCGCCCGTCTTGGCCATGAAGGGGAACGTGTCCGGGGCCGCGCGCCGCCAGGACGAGACCTTCACAGCGATCCCCGCCTCCAGTGCGTCCGCGCCCAGGTACTTCCCCCAGTTCATCGTGGCGATGGCGACGTCCACGGGCACGCCGGTCGGGTTCACACCGAGCGTCTTGTGGCCACGGTAGACGATGGGGCGGATGTAGCACGCCGCGCCGCCGTTCTGGCGCACCGTCTCCTTCACCGCTTCCATCAGCTCGTTCAGGGAGTAGGGGCAGTCGATGCGCGCGATCTTGCAGGAGTCGAGAAGCCGCTGCATGTGGCGGTCGAGACGGAACACCGCGGTGCCCTTGGGCGTGTCGTAGGCCCGGATCCCCTCGAACGTGCTTGACCCGTAGTGCACGACGTGGGAGAGGACGTGGATCTTCGCCTCTTCGTTGGGGACGAATTTCCCG
>JANLXD010000062.1:0-3304 GCA_031364935.1 Candidatus Eiseniibacteriota bacterium | reverse complement strand
CGACGAGCGTGCGCCAGAGCCCCGTGGGAGACGAGATCGTATTGTTGAGGTCGGTCGACCAGATGATCGTGCGGTAGTTGGCCAGCTCCGAAGGCAGGAATATGAAGCGCCCCTCGATCGTGGTGGACCCCCGGTAGACGGTGTCGTGATCGGAGTCGATGGTGGGCGCCAGGCCGAATTCCTGGGCCAGCGGATTCAAGATGACGCGCGTCCACCACTGGTCCTCTTCCGAGAGATCGACATTCACGTCATCCTTCGGGAAGTTGGGGCTCCCCCGCTGAGCCGTGAGCCAATCCCCCGGCGGAGGAGCAAAGTCGTCCACGTAGAGCAGCTTGGGTTTTCCGACCGGATTGTCCTTGAACAGCGGATGGACGATCCGGAGCGGAATCTTCATGTTCGTGACGAGGCCACCGTCGTCCACCGCACGCACGAAGAGGAAGTGAGGTCCGACACTGAGCCGGCTCGAGGTGTACGTGACACCGGTCTTGGTGAGATCGATCGAGCTCCATTCCGATGAGGAAGTATCGTCCAGGGCGTACGTGTAACCGACGATCTCGCCTCCATAGAATATGGCGTCGGCCGACCAGGCAAACGAGATGGTCTCCCCTTCGAAGATCTGGATCTCCTTGCGAACGATGTCATCCGGACCCTGCGCTGGAGGGAGGCACTGGACGAGGACGCTGCTGCAAACCGTCAGCCCGGGTCCGGGATTCCTGTTGGTCACGTTGAAGTCCCGGATGTTATCGGGAGCCTTCAGCCTCTTCTCGGTTGCCCCCGCGATGTCCACCGCGCGCTCCGCGAAGAAGTAGTGCTGCGGCGTTACGTTTCGGAAGCGCTTCCGAGTTCCTCGAATGCCGATCCACTTCCAATCGTCGTACGGCGGATTCAGCGAAGGTCCGGTCGCCTGTACGATCAGGTCGATGTATTCTTGGCGCGAAACGTACCTGGGCAGCTTGGGATGGCCCACTTCGGCCTGCCCCTCCACCAGGAGCAGCAGATACTCGAACGAATCCACGGGCGCGGGGCCGCCGGTCTCTCCCCCATCGGGATCGATCCCCTCCCACTCGAAGGTGAAATTGGGCCCGATCGTCGTACCGGGCGCGTCCGGCCCGCGCGTGATGTGCGAGAACGGGGGCAAGGTCTTCGCCGAGAAGAAGCGCTTGGCCGGCGTCGGATCGAACATCCCCGAGTTGTCCTCGGCCACGACCCAGAAGACGTGCCCGCGAACTTCGGTCACGGGATCAACCAGGAAAAGGAGCGTGGTGTCCTTGGCCACGGTGGAGATCCATTCGCTGGGATCCTTCAGCGTGTCCGCATCGAGCGCGTAGCGGAAGCGGGTGACCTCGCCATCCTCGTCGTACCCGTTCCAGAAGAAGTGAACGCGGAACGTCGAGGTGTCCCCTTCGAGAGGCGCATACGTCAGCTCCGTCTCGGGTGTCTTGGCTTGGGGTTTGATGTTAAGGCCCGTAGGCTGCTTCTTGGCACAACCCAAATACCCGACCACCCCCATGAGGGCGATCACCACGAGAAAGCCTCGAGTCCATCGGCGCGCCATCAGTCGAACACTCCTCGCCGTCGGCGGTTTACGCTAAGGGGAATTAGAGATATCAAATGAGATGCTCAATGTCGTGTCGGAATACGCCCCGGCCCGGTCTTTGACCCGCAGCTCGAACACATGAGGGTTCTGAGCCGATATGAGCCGGAACGTGCTCTCGGGGATGGTCACCTCTTGCAGGTCCGAGTTTGTCAGATCCCGCGTGGAAGTCCCATCCAGGACGAATTGGGCTCCCCTTGTCAGGCCGTCTTCGGGATCCAGCCCTACCCATTTGAACAGCAGCTTCTTGCCCGGGGGAGAGCCAACGCTAGTCGTGTCCACCGTCAGGTTGGACGCCGTCGGCGAGAAATTGCAGCTGAACAGAAAGGAGGCCGGCGTCCCGTCCGCGCGGCCCGAATTGTCGCGTGCCGAGACGTTAAACAACTGGTTGCGGCCGGCATCCAGGGAGTCGAGGACAAGACTTGGAAAGCTGCAGCCGGAGGAAGGAGTGTTCACGACACGCGGATCGTTGGTCGTGAAGTAGATGGGGTCCCCCAACGCCGAATTGCAAAGGAAGTACTGGAAGCCGGTGATGTAAGGCTCGTTGGGTTCGTTGGGGCTATGGGTGCCCCTGAAAACCGCAGCGTACCCCGAGATCCCCTGAGGACTGTCGCACGCGGCGTCAAAACCCGTCCAGTTCCACCATACAGTCGACCGGTACGGGACGGTTTCCCCTTCGTAGAAGGGGTGTGGGATCCCATCATTGACCCTCTCGCCGTAGCTGAACGGCTGAATAAAGTACCCCACCGGTCTGGGATCGCCCGATTGGGGAAGGGGCAGGATTTTCGTCTGGGGATCGTTGTTCACGATGAACTGCATTTTCCCCCCCGTGGCCGGATCGCTACGCGAGAACGCGTTGTCCACCGCGGTGACCGTGAACGTGTAAACACCGCTGATCAGGTTGACCGACTCCGGATCGTTGGGGTCGTTGAACACAGCGCAGGTATCCGCGGAGAGGCCGCTGGAGAAGATGCCCACGTCCCACCGGTAATAGTTCACATACCCGTCCGCGTCGGACCCCGTCCAGCAGATCTTGAAGGACTGGCCGTCGCACAAGGTGTCGCTCAGAGACCCCGATGGGAGCGCGCCCACGAAGCGCACCACCGGCTTGTCGGTGTTCGCCTTGTAGACCCGCTTGCTGAAGATGGAGAAGGTGGGGTCCGCCTTTCCCAAATTGTCCACCGCCCGGATGAAGAAAGTGTGCGCCTTGGTCTGTCCCGGCGGCGTCGTCCCGCCGCCGAAAAGCGCCGAGGAATCGTTCACGGTCAGCTCGAAGGTGCTGTCGGTCTTGGTGGTGAAACGGAGATTGCCAATCGTGGAGTCGTCCCAAGCCCAAAAAAAGCCGGAAATGTAGCCGTCCGGATCTTCGCCACGCCAGTACAGGTGGATCTTGTAGGAAGCGCCCGCGCTCTCGGCGGGCGCGCCAACCAAATAGGTCTCGGGGGGGCGGTTGCGGTCCACCCGAAGCGGGTCCTTGGCGCACGACGCCAGCGCGATCACCAGGCACAGGACTGAGACGACCAAACGGGCGAGGTTCCGCCTCGTCATGGAACTTGGCATCTGGTTCTCCGAGGAGGGTGGCTTCTACACCGGCAGGTGTGAACCATCGGGGACTTGCTTACGGTACCAATCTGCCCAAATCCCTGTCAACGAATTTTGTTGGCAGGAAGCGAAAAGGGCCGCCGGGAAACCCGGCGGCCCAACCGCAAA
>JANLXD010000233.1:0-3271 GCA_031364935.1 Candidatus Eiseniibacteriota bacterium | reverse complement strand
GGCGCTGGGGGAGCGGCAGATCCTGATCGATTGCGACGTGATCGAGGCGGACGGCGGCACGCGCACCGCTGCGATCACCGGCTCCTTCATCGCGCTCGCCGACGCCGTGCGCTGGCTGTCGAAGCGGGTGAAGCTCACCGCGCCGCCGCTCCGCGACTTCATCGCCGCGGTCTCCGTGGGGCTGGTCGGCGGTGTGCCGTGCCTGGACCTCTGCTATGCCGAGGACTCGAAGGCGCAGGTTGACATGAATCTGGTTCTGACGGGCTCGGGACGACTCGTCGAGATCCAGGGGACGGCGGAAGGGGAGCCGTTCACCGAGCGTGAGATGGCGCAGCTCATGGCGCTGGGAAAGTCGGGGATCAAGCGGCTCATCGCCCAGCAGAAGAAGACCCTCGGGCTCCGTGCCCTCCCGAAAAGCTGGGGTTAAGACGGCAGGCGGTGGGGCCGCGCGGGCCCGTCCTCCCGCGCTTGCTCGGGTTGTCTTGGCCACTCAAAACGCCGGGAAGGCCGCCGAGCTGGAGCGCCTTCTCCAGGGAATCGCGGGAGGGGTCCAATCGTTGGCTGGGCTGAGCGGCGTTTTCCTTCCGCCCGAAGGAGACCGCTCCTACGCCGAAAACGCCTTGGTGAAGGCGCGCGCCTTGTACGCGGTCGTCGGTGTTCCCGCGATCGGGGACGACTCGGGTCTGGAGGTGGACGCTCTCGATGGCGCGCCGGGAATACGCTCCGCCCGCTTCGCGGGGGAGGAGGCCGGCGACGCCGAGAACAATGCGCTTCTCCTCAGTCGGCTGCGCGGGGTGGAGCCCGAGCGGCGGAC
Source organism: Candidatus Eiseniibacteriota bacterium (assembly GCA_031364935.1). GTDB lineage: Bacteria > Eisenbacteria > RBG-16-71-46 > SZUA-252 > SZUA-252 > DASQJL01. The sequence goes on along the minus strand of JANLXD010000233.1, from coordinate 2,457 downwards.
GGCGCGCTTCCGCTGCGTTCTCGCAATGGTCAGTGCGAACGGGGATCTGGTGGTCGAGGGCACGTGCGAGGGGGTGATTCTCCATGCCCCGCGCGGCCGCGCCGGATTCGGGTACGACCCGCTCTTCTTGCCGGCCGGAGAATCCCGCACCTTCGCGGAGCTGCCCGAGGGCGAGAAGGACCGGCTCAGCCACCGCGGGCGAGCGGCGGCCGCGCTCCGCGCATCCATCGAACGGACCAGAGCGTGAGTTTTCGCCCGGCGCGTCGTACACTGCCCCCGAACCGGACCGAGGCTTGCAACTTGCTTGGTCTCGACATTCAACGGAATCCCGTGCCGAGGATCGGCTTTTAGAGGAGGGGACCTTGCCCGCACCTGTTCGCATTGGCATCATCGGCGACTTCAACCCCGAATACGTCTCGCACGCGACGAACGCTCCCGCGCTCGAGCACGCGGCGGCGTCTCTGGACATCCCCGTCGAAGTCGCCTGGGTGGGCACGGACACGATCTCTCCCGAGAATCCCGGCGCGGCGCTCTCGGGGTTCGACGGCTTCTGGGTCGCGGCCGGGAGTCCTTATAAGAGCCGCCCGGGCGCGCTCGCGGCCATCCGGTTCGCGCGCGAGGGGAAGCGGCCCGTGCTGGGCACCTGCGCCGGCTTCCAGTACGGGCTGCTCGAGTTCGCGCACAACGTGCTCGGCCGGACCGACCTGGAGCACGGCGAGGACGCTCCCAATGCGGCGAAACTCCTCATCAGCGCGGTCGCGTGCCCGGTGCCGGGTCAAGCCGAGGACGCCCCCAAGCTCTCGGGGATTCCGCAGCACGTCCACATTCGCGAGGAGTCCCGCGCTCGCGAGATCCTGGGCACGGACCGGATCGACGAAGAGTACTTCTGCAATTTCGAGCTGAACCCCGACTACGACGAGCTGTTCGAAGAGAACGGACTCGAGTTCACGGGCTTCGGCGACCGCGGCGATTCGCGGATCTTCGAGATACCCGACCACCCGTTCTATCTGGCCACGCTGTTCCAGCCCCAGCGGAAGTCGCGCCCCGGGAAGCCGCATCCGTTCGCGGTCGCCCTGGTCGAGGCCGCCTCGCGCAAGCTGTCCCGCCGTGGGGAGCCCGCGATCGGCTGAGTCACATGGTCGCCGTCGTCGATCCGCTCGCCCCGCAAACCGTCGTCGATCTCCTCTCCGATCTCATCCGGATTCCATCCGTGAATCCGGCCATCGCTCCCGATGAAGCCCACGGCGAGAAGGCGATCGCCGATTTCGCCTGCTCTTGGCTCACACGCCATGGAGTCACCGCGCGCCAGGAGGAAGCCGCTCCCGGACGACCGAATGTCGTGGCCGAAGCAGGCAGCGGGTTGCCGGCGCTGGTCCTCTGCGGGCACCTGGATACGGTGGGCACGGCCGGCATGACGATTCCTCCCTTCGAGCCGCGACGTGAAGGCGGACGCATCTACGGTCGCGGGTCGTTCGATATGAAGGGTGGCGTGGCCGCATGCATGGCGGCCGCGGCGGCACTCACCCGGGAGGCGTTCCAGGGTCGGGTCCTCGTCGCCCTCGTGGCCGACGAGGAGTACGAAAGTATCGGCGCGGCGGACTTCGTTCGGCGGCACCGCGCGGACGGCTGCATCCTGGCCGAAGCGAGCGCCGGCCAGCTGGTGCTGGCCCACAAGGGATTCGTTTGGGCCGACATCATCACGCGCGGGCGCGCGGCCCACGGAAGCCGCTTCGATCTGGGCGTGAGCGCCATCGCGCGCATGGGGCGAATCATCGTGGCCCTCGATCGCTTCGACGCGGAAACGCTCCGCGCGAGGACGTCCCCCCTGGTCGGGCCCGCATCGCTCCACGGATCTCTCATTCACGGCGGCGTCGGACTGTCCACCTATGCGCCCGAGTGCACGCTCTCCGTCGAGCGCCGGACTCTCCCCGGTGAGAGTGCTGACAAGGTGGCGGACGAATTGCGGCAGGTAATCCGCGAAGCGGGCGAGGAAGCCGAAGTCCAGATCCGCACGTCGCGCGGGCCGCTCGACACACCGTCCGATAGCAACTTGGCGCGCGCGGTGCGCGATTCGGTGGAGGCCGTCACCGGCGCCGTGCCTCCCGACGCCGGCGTGGCGCACTGGATGGACTCGGCGATCTTCGCGGACGTGGGGATTCCCGCGGTCAACTACGGGCCCGTCGGGGAAGGCGCCCACGAGGCGGTGGAATGGGTGGACGCCGATTCGGTGGTCGCGTGCGCCCGCGTCTTCGTCGAAACCGCCCGACGCTACGGTAAAACCGGCTCGCCCCCGCGGTCTCCCAGCACGTCTTCGACGTAGAGCTTCTGCACCAGCACCATCGCGGCTGCGGTGACCGGCGCTGCCATGATCACGCCCATCCCCCCGAACAGCACTCCGAGCAGGATCTGCGTGACGATCGTCAGCGCCGGCGGAAGATTGGCGGTCCGGTGCGCGAG
>JANLXD010000030.1:0-3059 GCA_031364935.1 Candidatus Eiseniibacteriota bacterium | reverse complement strand
TCGCCCTTGATCTCCACGGTCTCGGCCTCGAGCCTCGCGCGGATCTTCGACTCGGCGACCTCCTCCACGTAGGCGTCCATCCCCTGGAATTTGTCGAGCATGTGGATCAGCGTGACGTCGGATGTCTCCTTGAGCGATAGCGCCGACTCCAGGGCGCTGTCGCCGCCTCCGATCACCACCACGCGCTTCCCGCGGCTCTCCTCGATGTCGGGCATGCCGTAGAAGAGCCCCTTCCCGCGCAGCTCCAGCTCGCCCGGCTTGTTGATCTTCCGCGGCTCGAAGGCGCCGCCCCCGGTGGCCACGATGACCGCGCGGGCCTCGTACTGCCCCTGGGTCGAGGTGACTCGGATCAGGTTCGCCTCGTCGTCCCGGGCGATCATGGTCACGTGCTCCCCTTCGCGTATCTCGGCGCCCATGTGCTTCGCCTGGTCGACGAAGTTCCGCCCCAGGGCGTCGCCCATGATGTAGGTGTACGAGGGGTAGTCGTGGACCGGCTTCTTGGGGTAGAGGGAGGCGAGCTGCCCGCCGGCGACGGCGGTGTCGAGGAGCAGGGTGGACATCCGGCGGAAGCGGGTGAAGAGCGCCGCGGAGAGCCCGGCGGGGCCGGCGCCCACGATGAGGACGTCCCAGATCACGCGATTGCGGCTCCTTCGAGAATCGGGAGGGATTCAGATGTGATGATATCACAACGAGAAAGCGAACCCGCCGCGGGCGCGGGCGCGGGTCGCGACGTGGGCCGCGTTGCCGCTCCCGGCCCTCCGTGCTAGGCTCCCGCGCCATGGTACCCGTTCCCCCACGCGCCCTCGAGATCATCGAGGAGGCGATCTATCACGAGCAGTCCTCGCACGACTACTACCTGAAGGTGGCGGCCGCGATCGAGAACCCCTCGGGCAAGGAGCAGTACCGGCACCTGGCCCACGAGGAGATCCGTCACCGCGAGGTGCTGGAGGAGCGCTATCGCGCGCTCACCGGGAAGCGCTTCCGCTACGAGCCCTCCAAGGTGGACGCGGATCAGCTCCCGATCCCGACCAGCAACGCGACCGCGATCGAGGCCTTGGAGCTGGCCATGGAGCACGAGCTGGAGGCGGTCGCCAACTACCGCGAGCTGGCCGCCGACGCATCCAGCGACGAATCCCGCCGCGTGTACCTCGAGCTGGCGAATGACGAGCAGCAGCACTACGAGTGGTTCCGGGACCAGCGGAACGCCCTCCGGGGCGGCGTCCACTGGTTTACCGAGACGCTCCCCGGCGCCCGCGAGCGCTGACATCCCCTCCGGCGCGCCGCTCCCGCTTCTAGGCCGCCCCCGGCCCGGAGCGCCGGGAGCGCCCTCCGTGCCGTGCCTCGGGCTGGACACCGTCTGGTTCCAGGTCGCGGGAACGCTCTGCAACCTGACCTGCCGGCACTGCTTCATCTCGTGCAGCCCGACCAACCACCGCCACGAGCTGATGAGTCGCGCCGAGGTGCGGCGCTACCTGGACGAAGCCGCGGCGCTGGGCGTGAACGACACCTACTTCACCGGCGGGGAGCCGTTCTTGAACCGCGAGCTTCTGCCGATCCTGGCGGACGCCCTGGAGTCGGGACCGACCACCGTGCTGACCAACGCCACCCTCATCACCCCCGAGCGCGCGGGGGCGCTCGCCGCCCTCCAGAGTGGCAGCCGCTATTCGCTGGAGGTGCGCGTGAGCCTGGACGGGCCGACCGCCGCGTCCAACGATCCGATCCGGGGGGAGGGGTCGTTCGACGCCACGATGGCGGGGGTCGAGGCGCTGGCCCGGACCGGGCTCCACCCCATCGTCACCGTGGCGCGCACGTGGAGCGACGCGGAGGACACGGCCGCGCGGGAAGAGTTCCACCGCTTCCTCAGGGAGCGCGGCCTCTCGCGGCCGCGGGTGAAGGTGCTGCCGCTGTTCCTCATGGGGCGCGAGACCGAGCGGACGCGCGGCTACGTCGAGGAAGAGAGGCTCACCGAGGAGCACCTCCGCGGGCACGACCCCTGGCTCCTCCAATGCTCGACCAGCCGCATGGTCACGAGCCGCGGCGTCATGGTCTGCCCGATCCTGATCGACGCGCCCGAAGCCCGGATGGGGAGCACCCTTCGCGAATCGCTCCGGCCGCACCCGCTGGCGCACGGCGCCTGCCACACGTGCTGGGCCACGGGTGCCTCGTGCCGGAACTGACCCGCGCGCCCGCGCGAAACGGAGGCGCCTGCGAGGGCGCGATCGCCGTGGTGGGCGGCGTCTACTCGAACCACGCCGCCCTCCGCGCGGCGCTCACCGACGCGCGACGGCGCGGGGCGACGCGGCTCTTCTGCCTGGGCGACCTGGGCGGCTTCGGGCCCAACCCCGGCCGCGTCTATCCCGTCCTCGAGGAGTTCGGCGTCGAGACGATCGCGGGGAATTATGACCGCTCGCTGGCCGATCGGCTGGCGGATTGCGGCTGCGGCTACACCCACCCCGCGGACAACGAATTCGCGCGGCGCTCGTATGACTACACCCACAGGCGCACGACCGACTCGGAGCGCGCCTGGCTCGCGGCGCTTCCCGGCGCGCTGCGCTTCACCCGCGGGGGACGGCGGTGGCTCCTGTGCCATGGGTCGCCGCGACGGATCAACGAGTTCCTCTGGGAGTCGTCCACCTCGGACGCATTTTTGGCCCGCCTCCTCAGAGAGTCGGAGGCCGACCAGGTGCTCTGCACCCACACCGGGATCCACTGGCAGAGGGCGCTCCCCGAGGGCGGGCGCGTGGTGAACGCGGGCGCGGTGGGGCGGCCAGCCAACGACGGGCGCCCGGAGGTCTGGTACGCGTTCTTCGCCGCGGGCGCGAGCGAGGCGGAGTTCGTGCCCGTTCGCTACGACCACGAGTCGCTGGCGCTGGAGATGGAAACGGAAGCGCTCCCGCCTGAGTTCGTGGAGACCATCCGGACCGGCTGGTGGACGACCTGCCTCGAGATCCTGCCCGCGAAGGAGCGGGCGCGGGGCCGCTTCTAGGTGGTGCACGCCGTCCGAAGCGTCGTTGGGGAATACATCTATCAGGTCCGGAGCGCCGGCCGCGGGCCGCGCC
>JANLXD010000496.1:0-5978 GCA_031364935.1 Candidatus Eiseniibacteriota bacterium | reverse complement strand
CGGCGGCATCGATTTCCAGATCCTGGGCATCGGCCAGACGGGACACATCGGCTTCAACGAGCCCGGCTCCAGCGTCTCCTCCCGCACCCGGCTGGTCGTGCTCGACACGATCACCCGCCGCGTCGCCGCGTCCGATTTCTTCGGCACCGAGAACGTGCCGGCCGAGGCGATCACCATGGGAGTCGCGACCATTCTCGAGGCGCGGGAGATCGCCCTGATCGCGACCGGCGAGCACAAGGCCGCGATCGTGAAGCGCGCCGTCGAGGGGGAGATCGACCGCTCGGTGGTCGCGACCTACCTCCAGCAGCATCCGCGCGCGACGGTCTACCTGGATCCGGCGGCGGCCGCCGAGCTCACGCGCGTGAAGACGCCGTGGCTCCTCCACGAGATCGAGTGGACGCCCGCCCTGGCCGTCGAGGCGGTGGTCTGGCTGGCCCAGGTCACCGGGAAGTCCGTCCTCAAGCTGGACGACGCCGATTACCGGGACCACCATCTCGGCACGCTCCTGACCCGCTACGGCTCGTCGGGCGCACTCAACGGGGTCGTCTTCAACAACCTGGGCGCGAAGATCCGCGGCCGGAGCAAGCTCCCGCGCGGGAAGCGCATCATGGTCTTCTCGCCGCACCCGGACGACGACGTGATCTCGGCGGGCGGCACCCTGTGGAAGCTCCGCCAGAACGAGAACGAGATCCTCATCGCCTATCAGACCTCGGGCAACATCGCCGTCTTCGATCACGAAGTCCGCCGCTACCTCGACTTCCTGCGGCGCACCGTGTGCGACTTCGACCGTGAGAACCAGCGCCTCCCCGCCTTCATCGCCGAGGTGGAGGAGATGCTGGCGAAGAAGAGGCCGGGGGAGATCGACGCCGACGCGGTGCTCCGGCTGAAGCGGCGGATCCGAGAGGTCGAGGCGGTGTCGGCCATTGAGACGCTGCGGCTCGCCCCGTCCCAGGCGCGGTTCCTGAACCTCCCCTTCTACCAGACGGGGAAGGTGCGCAAGGACCCGATCGGCGAGCGCGACGTCGAGATCATCCGCGAGCTTCTGGAAGAGCAGAAGCCCGAGATCATCCTCGTCGCTGGCGACCTGTCCGATCCCCACGGCACCCACCGCATGTGCCAGGAGGCCGTCGATCGCGCGCTCGAGCTGATCCCGGGCCCGCCGCCCGAGGTGTGGCTGTATCGCGGCGCATGGCAGGAGTGGGCGATCACGGACGCGGACATCCTGATTCCGATGTCCGAGGAGGAGCTGCGGCTGAAGATCAGCGCGATCTTCAAGCATCAGAGCCAGAAGGACCGCGCCCCCTTCCCCGGCGTCGACGAGCGCGAATTCTGGCAGCGGGTGGAGGAGCGGAACAAGGCCACCGCGGACGTGGTGGACCAGCTCGGACTGCCCGAGTATTTCGCGATGGAGGCCCTGGTGGTCCGGCCCTCTTCCTACGCGGCTTCGGCTCCCGGCGAGCCCGGCTTGTAGATCAGCCCCACGTTTCGCCGGCCGTTCATCTTGACCACGAGCGGTGTGTCGAAGCGGAGGTGCCGCACAAAGCGAAGCTCCGCGGCCGCGGGCTGCGCCGCGAGCCACGTCCAGTCCACGAATCCCTCGCCGAAGTCCTCGTTCACCGTGAAGTACCCGATCTGGAACGACGTTAGATTTTGGAAGAAGTGGCTCCCCTGGGACGGCGTCACGCGGAAATCGCGGAAGCCCGACTCCACGATGACGCGCGCTCCGGCGATCTCGTCCCAGGTGACGGGGATCCCGAGCCACGGATCGGTGGAGCCCCAGCGCCCGACCCCGATCAGGAGATACGGTCGGCCGGCCTCGGTCAGCCCGGCGTTGAACTTGGCGATCTCGGCGGCGGCGGCGCGGCTCTGCGCGCGGTCGAAGCGCTGGAAATCCACGACCACGACGTCCCGGATATCCTCGACCTGGCCGTTGCCCATGACCTGCGTGCTCCGGCAGAGGAGCGCCGCGGGCGGCGCCTCGTCCAGGTGGAGGTTCTCGGTCTCGCGCGCGAGCACCAGCGGGCGCATCTGGAGAAAGCCGAACTCGTGCGGCCGGTCGGCCCGTGGGGACAGGCACACCGCGAATTCGATCTCAGCCGCCCGATTCATCCCCCGCCCGCCCACGTCGAGGAGCGCCGCGAGCACCTCGGCGAGCGGGAACACCCCGTGCTTCAAGATGGGAGCGAACGTGACGAGCCGCACTCCGGGACGCGCGAGGCCGTCGTACACGGCCTGGTTCTCCGCCGAATAGGTGGATCCCAGCGAGTAGAGCGTCCCGTCCTTCTCCGCCGTCTCCAGGCCGAACCGCTTCTCGCGCATCGCCTGCTCGGCGTCCGAGTCGGCGTCAGGCTCGAGCTCCATCGCCCAGAACTCCCGCTGCGAGTTCGCCAGTATCTCCTCGACGGTGGAGAACTGGAGGATCGCCTGCGGATGGCGCGGGCAGAACGTGAGCGAGCGCTCCCCCCCGACCACCGTGCGCCCCATCCCCAGCGCGACGGCCGCGACGCCGTCCTCGGGCGAGAGCGGCGCGCGCGCGTAGTAGTTGTACGAGCGGGCGACGCCGGAGAAGTCGGGGTAGAAGCGATCCTCGTGGTAGGCGCCCACGACCTTCTGGATCGCGACGGCCATCTTCTCCTCCTCCAGCCGGTACGGCGTGGCGCGGAGGTGGTCCTTGGCCTGGCGCAGGAAGGTGGACGCGTACACGCGGCGGACGGCGGCGACGAGCTGCCGCAGGCGCACGCGCGGGTCCTTGTGGTTGTTCGGCAGCATGAAGGTTTCGTAGACGCCGGTGAACGGCTGGTACTGCGAGTCCTCGAGGAGACTCGAGCTCCGCACCGCCAGCGGCCACGTGACCGCCTCCACGAACGAGCGGAGCTTTCGGACCACGTCGCGCGGGAGCGGCGATTTCAGAAATTCGGCCAGGATCCGCTCGTCGTCCCGGCTGTTCAGCGCCAGCTCGCTCAGCTGGTTCGCCTCGAGGTAGCGCTCGAAGCAGTCCGTGGCGAGCACCAACGTCGGCGGCACGGCGATGCGCACCCCCGGCATACGCCGCCCGAATCCGTGGTAGTTGAGCAGGTAGCGGACGAACGCGAGGCCGCGGGCCTTCCCGCCCAGAGAGCCGTTCCCGACGCGCGCGAAGAAGTTGCTCGCGGGATCGAACGTCTTCGGGTCGAAATCGGCGACCAGGATCTCCGACTGCTCCCGCCGATACTCGCCGATCGACGCGATCAGGTCGTGGCGCAGCTCCTCGACGGTGGCGAAATCGGAGACGCGCCGCGGGCGCATCTTCCGGGCCAGCGCGAATTCGGTGCGCGCGCCGAACCAGTTGGAGAAATGGTTCCGCTGCGCGTGGTAGGCGATGCTCTCCGCCGGCACGGTGCGCAGCTTCTCCTCCAGGGACTTGAGATCTCCGGCCCGATCCACCGGCGTCCCGTCGGGAAGCCGGAAGATGAAATCGCCGAAGGCGAAATTCTCGACCAGGAGCGTCCGGAGATCGGAGAGGAGCGTCTCCGAGTATTTCCGGAGGAACGACGCGCCCACCCGGGCGGCCCCCGCCGCGAACTCGGCGCGGCTTGACTGGAGCACGATCGGCAGGTCGGGGATGCGTTCGCGGACGAGCCGCACCAGGTCGAACCCCGCCTCGCGGCTGCTCGCCCCGTTCCGGGGAAACTCCACGTCGGAGATGAGCCCGAGGAGATAGCGCTCGTAGCGAGTGACCAGCTCCCACGCCTGCTCGAAGGTGCTCGCCAGGAGCAGCTTGGGCCGGGCCCGCGTGCGGACCAGCTTGTGCGACGGGTTGATCCCCTCGCTGAGCAGGCGCTCGGACTGGCGGATCAGCTCGGTGTAGATCTCGGGGAGGAACGAGGAGTAGTAGCGGACGTTGTCCTCGACGACCAGGAGCACGCGCACGCCCATGGCCGCGGTGTCGTGGGCGACGTTCCGGCGGTCCTCGACGTATTTCACGATGGCGACCAGGACCCGCGCGTCCCCCTGCCAGAGGAACAGCCCGTCCAGGTCGGTGAGGTCGTGGCTCCGCTCGAACTCCTTCCGCTCGTCGTTGTCGTACGCCATCGCGACGACCGGAATGTCGAGACCCGCGGTCTTCACCGCGCGCGCGATCTGGACGGCGTCCATGTCGGCGGGGCTCAACGTGGTGAGGATCAGGTTGAAGCGGCGCTCGGCACGCGCCAGGGCAAGCGCCTCGGCCCCGGTGGCCACGTGGGTGAGCCCGGGGGTGTGGTACTGCGACAGCTCGAGGAACTCCCCGGCGATCAGCTCGTTCAGGCGCCCGTCCTCCTGGAGCGTGAACGAGTCGTACAGGCTCGATACGAGGAGGATGTCCTGAACCCGAAACGGCATCAGATTCTGAAATGCCTGAAACGGGTTCGAAACGTCCGGAAGCGCGTCGGGCTCGGATAAGGTCAATGTGCTGCCCGCGTCACTCCTAGACCAGGCCCTGATCCAGCATCGCGTTCGCGACCTTCAGGAATCCGCCGATGTTCGCGCCGTTGAGCAGATTTCCCGGCGTGCCGTACGTATCGGCGGTCTCGAAGCAGGTGCGATGGATCGCGATCATGATCTTGTGAAGCCGCTCGTCTACTTCCTCGCGCGACCAGGAGAGCCGCATGCTGTTCTGGGACATCTCGAGGCCCGACGTCGCGACGCCGCCGGCGTTGGCGGCCTTCGCCGGCCCATAGAGGATCCCCGCGTCCAGATAGATCTGGATCGCGTCCAGCGTGCTCGGCATGTTGGCCCCCTCGGCCACCAGGGAGACGCCGTTCTTGATCAGGTTCCCGGCGTCCTTGGCGTTGATCTCGTTCTGGGTCGCGCTGGGGAACGCGCAGTCGGCCTTGATATCCCAAAGCGGGTTCATCCCGAACCGCGGATCGGTGTCCGCGTACGTGGCGCCCTTCCACTTGTCGGCGTACTCGCGGATGCGGCCGCGGCGAACGTTCTTCAGCTCCATCACCCACGCGAGCTTCTCCCGGTTGATGCCGTCGGCATCGTAGATCATCCCGTCCGAGTCGGAGAGGGTGACCGGCTTCGCGCCGAGGTCGAGCAGCTTCTCCACCGTGTACTGGGAGACATTGCCGCTCCCCGACACGAGGCAGACCTTCCCCGCCAGCGACTGCTTCTGGCTCTTCAACATCTCGTTCGCGAAGTAGACGCAGCCGTAGCCGGTGGCCTCGGGGCGGATGAGCGAGCCGCCCCAGGCGAGCCCCTTCCCGGTCAGCACGCCGGTGAACTCGTTGGCGAGCCGCTTGTATTGGCCGAAGAGGAATCCGATCTCCCGACCGCCCACGCCGATGTCTCCCGCGGGGACGTCGGTGTCGGGTCCGATGTGGCGCCACAGCTCGGTCATGAAGCTCTGGCAGAAGCGCATCACTTCGTTGTCGCTCTTCCCCTTCGGATCGAAGTCCGAGCCGCCCTTGCCGCCGCCCATGGGCAGGGTGGTGAGGGAGTTCTTGAATACCTGCTCGAAGGCGAGGAACTTGAGGATGCCCAGGTTCACGGAGGGGTGGAAGCGGAGTCCGCCCTTGTACGGCCCGATGGCGCTGTTCATCTCGATCCGGAAGCCGCGGTTCACCTGGACCTCGCTCCGGTCGTCCATCCAGGGGACGCGGAACATCACGACCCGCTCCGCCTCGGACACGCGCTCGAGGAGCTTGGCCGACCGGTATTCCGGATGCCGGTCGAGCACGGGGATCAGAGACTCGAACACTTCCTGCGCGGCCTGGTGAAATTCGGGCTCCGCGGGATTCTTCGCGCGGATCCCCTCCATCACCTGCTGCACGTACTCCTTTGCCGTCGTGGTTTTCGCGGGAGACCTCACCGCCACGTCGACGCCGCTCATGACCTGGGAGCTCCTTTCTCTATGGGGGGCTCGCGAGGGCGCGGAATCCGCCGCCGGCGCGCGCCGGGACGCAATATACGCGCAGGATACACCCGGGGCGGCCGTACGGCAAAAAGCGGGAAGG
>JANLXD010000490.1:0-1963 GCA_031364935.1 Candidatus Eiseniibacteriota bacterium | reverse complement strand
GCGTCAAGGACGCCGCCCGGTCGGAGGCCTTCCGGATCTCCGAGAGCTCACGCTTTCCGATGTCGCCGGGGAGGCGGAGGTAGAGGAGATCGGTGTAGCCGGTGATCGCGGTCAAAAGATTGTTGAAGTCGTGCGCGATCCCTCCCGCCAGCTTCCCGACGGCTTCCATCTTCTGCGACTGGCGTAGGCGGTCTTGAAGGCGCTTCTGGTCGGTCAGGTCGGCGACCACCGCGAGCACACCCAGGTTCTGCCCGTTGGGTCCCTGGAGTGGGGCGCTGTAGATGGCCACGTCGAATACCGTGCCGTCTTTCTTCCGCCCGCGGGTCTCGTAGCCCACGAGGGGCGCGCCCTGGTTGACCCGCGCCATCGCATCCTCGTAGCGCCTCCGGTCCTCGGCATCCGCCGGCTGGTAGGGCTTTCCGACCATCTCGTCCTTCGTGTAGCCGAACGTCTGCTCGGCGGCGTGATTCCAGAGGAGAATTCGGCTCTGGGGATCGATGGCCGTGATCGCGAGCGGGCTGGTCTCGATCACCGCTTCCAGTTCGGCCGTCCTGTCGCGCACTCGCTCTTCCAGGCGATCCCGCGCCTCGCGCAGCTCGTTCTCCGTCTCGATGCGGCGGCGCAGGTCGCGGCGAACCATGCCGCTCGCGATAAGCACGATCACGATCGCCGCGATCGATCCCACGACGATGAGGCTGGTCGCGAACATCGCGCTCGCGCGGGCGGTCTGGTCGCGCTGGTGGAACAGCATCTCCTCTTCGATCCGGACCGCGTTCAGGACGGCGCGGATCTGATCCATGATCTCGCGACCCCGGTTGTTGAGGACCCACTCACGGCCCGCGTCGACTCCGCCTTGGCGGCGCGCCTCGATGCCTCCGGCGAGCACCGCCATCCGCTCCGCGGCGAGGGCTCGCAGAAGCGTCGTGCGCTTCTCCTGGCGCGGATTGTCCTGAACCAGCTGCCGCAGCGTGTCCACCTCGGCGCGAATGGATCCCGTCGCAGTCACGTAAGGCTCGAGGAACATCGGATCGCCGGTCACGATGAAGCCGCGCTGCCCCGTCTCCGCGTCCGCGAGCAGGGAGCCCACGCGCGACGCGTGGGCCATCACTTCCTGCGTGTGCGTGACCCGATCGGAATTGTGCTCCAGGGAGCGGATGGCGACGAACGAGACGACGCCGATGACGACGAGGAGGAAAAGGGCGAACCCGAAGCCTATATTGACGTGCCGCAGGAAGACCTTGAGCATCCGTCAAAGCTATCCAGACGTGCCGGCCGAGTCAACGCTCGAGGCCGATATCCTTGAGGTAACGCTCGTCACCGGGGCGGTTTAGCCGCCAGTAGGGGAGGCGCGAGGAGCGGATCAGCTCCCCCTCGTCGAGCCCGTCCCCGGCCATTCTCCCCCCGCCCTTGGCGGGGACGGCCGTCCAGGCCCACTTGAGAACCCGGTGAGGATACGGAGTCTCGATCCAGAAGCGGCCGGTCCGCCCGTCCTCGATCTTGACCGTGTAGAGAATGGCGGCGAACGTTCCCGCCGGCACGACGACTCGCTGGGGATCGCGCGAGCGGGCGATGTCGGCGACGAGCCACGCCTCGGATCGGTGCGCCAGGCGACGGATGAATGGGCTCGCGATGAGATGGACCGGGCGCGTCCGGCCGGGTGGGAGATAGTCGCCGCGAAGACCGCGAAGCAGAAGGAAGAGATCATCCTCCGTGATGCCACCCGCGCGCGCGGGGAGCCGGATGGTCCGCGACTCGCCCTCGAAGTAGGAGCGGACAAATCCCGACACCGCCCGCGGCTCGAACTGCTCCTCTTCGTACACTTGTCCGCACCACTCCGCACACGTGAAGGCCACCTTGACCGGTGAGAAGTCGCGGCTCCGCGTGAAGAGCGAGACCATCGTGTGGTAGTCGTAAATCCCTGTCTGAAACTCTCGGATTAGGTTCAGCTTCAGGGCTTCGAACG
>JANLXD010000436.1:0-15732 GCA_031364935.1 Candidatus Eiseniibacteriota bacterium | reverse complement strand
CGACCGCGCTGCGCGACCAGCTCGAAGGGACGCGGCAGGCGGCGCAGACCCTGATCGAGCAGGCGAAGGAGACGGTACGGCACCAGGAGCAGCGCTCGGATGCCAAGCGCGACGAGCGCACCCCCGGCGGCCCCGACCGTCTCGGCCCGGTCGTGCCCGAGACGAACGAGCGCGTCGAGAAGTGGATGAGCTACTACACCGGCCGCGGCCGCGAAGTCTTTCAGAAGTGGCTCTCGCGCTCCGGCAACTACATGGATCTCCTGACGCAGAATCTCCGCGCCGAGGGCGTCCCCGAAGAGCTGGCCAATCTCGTCTTCGTCGAGAGCGGGTTCAACATGCACGCCAAGTCGGTGGCGAAAGCGGTGGGCCCGTGGCAGTTCATCCGAGGCACCGCGAAGCTCTTCGGCCTGGAGATGACCCCGTACGTGGACGAGCGCCGCGATCCCGAGCTGGCGACGCGCGCGGCCGCGCGCTACCTGCGCCGCCTTTACGGAATGTTCAACGGCTCCTGGCCGCTCGCCCTGGCCGCCTACAACAGCGGCGAGGGCACCGTGCTCCGCGCCATCCGGCGCCAGGGCACCAACGACTTCTGGTCGCTCAAACTCCCGCGCGAGACCCGCGAGTACGTGCCGCAGTTCATGGCGGCCATGGAGATCGCGTCCGATCCCGAGCGTTATGGCTTCACCGTCCCTGAGAATTCGCCCTGGAGCGCGGACGCCATTACCGTGAAGGGGCCGATCGATCTGAAGCTCCTGTCCAGGGTGAGCGAGGTGCCTCTCGCCGAGCTGGAGCGGCTCAACCCGGCGTTCATGCGCCACCGCTCGCCCGCCGGCAAGGAAGGGACGATGGTGCGCGTGCCGCATGGGAGCGGGGAGCAGGTGGCGCAGCTGGTGGAAAGCGGCTACCACCCGAAGGCGCTGACGAAGGCGGAGCTTCGCTCCGCGTCCAGGGCACATCGGCTGGAGCTCCGGCACGTGAAGAAGTACCGCCGGGGCGGCAGCACCCACGTGGTCCGCCGCGGCGAGACACTCTCCTCGATCGCGGCGCGCCACGGCACCAGCACCACGCGCCTGTCGCGGCTGAACCGGATCGGGAAAGGCGGCGCGATCCACGCTGGCCAGCGGATCCGCCTCCGCTAGACGCGCGCTTCGGTCGGCGCTTCGGCTCTCCCTCCGCCTTTCGGCCGCTCCAGCGCTTCCCCCGTCGCCACGTCGCCCTTCGGGAAATCCTCCTCCGCCATGTCCGGCGCGATCCGCGCGTTGCGGCCGATCGTGATCCCCTCGGGGACGCGCGCCGCCTTCCCCACGATGGTGAGCCCCGCGTGGAGATGCTCGGGACAGGCGCGGTTCGGACGGGTCGCTTCTCCGTGCCCGATGATCGCGCCCCGCCCCACGTGCACGCGCTTGTCGAGGATCGCCCGGTCCAGGACCGCGTTCGGACCGATCCACGAATCCCCCATTACGATCGACTCCCGCACCACGGCGCCCTCCTCCACGACCGCGCCCGGAAAGAGAATCGAGCGCTCGACGGTGCCGTTCACGATGGTCCCGTGGGTGACGATGGAGGAGCGGACACGGGCGCGGGGACCGAGGCGCGCGGGCGGATTCTCGGTGCTCGGCGTGAAGATGGGCCAGCGCGGGTCCTCGAGCGGAAACGCCGGCTCGGGGGAGAGCAGGTCCATGTTGGCGCCGTAGTAGGAGTCGAGCGTCCCGATGTCCTGCCAGTAGTCCGGCACCGGATGCGCGAGCACGCGCCCGCGCTCCACCAGCCCGGGCAGGATGTCCCTCCCGAAATCGTGCGCGCTCTTCCGCCCCGCGTCCTGCTCCAGGGCCTCGCGCAGGACGCTCGTCGCAAAGACGTACACGCCCATGGAGATCCGCCCCGACGGCGGATCTTTCGGCTTTTCCAGGAAGCCGGAGATCCAGCCCGCGCCGTCCACGCGCACCACGCCGAACTGCGAGGCCTGCTCGCGCGGAACTTCGAAGGTGGCCACCGTCGCCTCGGCGCCGCGCGCCAGGTGAGCCTCGATGAGCGGGCGGTAGTCCATGCGATAGACGTGGTCGCCCGAGAGCACTAGCATGTGCTCCAAGTCGCGCTCTTCCACCTGGAGCCAGTTCTGCCACACCGCGTCGGCGGTGCCGCGATACCAGTCGGTCTCGCGCCATCCCTGGAACGGCTGCAGCAGCTCGACGCCGCCGCGCTTCCGGTCGAGGTCCCAGGGACGCCCGATTCCGATGTGGTCGCGCAGCGAGAGCGGCCGGTACTGGGTCAGGATTCCGACGTCGAAGATGCCGGAGTTCACGACGTTCGAGAGCGTGAAGTCGATGATCCGGTATTTTCCGCCGAACGGGACGGCGGGCTTCGCGCGCTTCTCCGAGAGAAGGCAGAGGCGGCTGCCCAGCCCGCCGGCGAGGATCATGGCGTAGGAGACGAAGCTCAACGCTTCTCCCGGACGCGCACGACCGTCCCGGACGCCGCTTCGCGCCCCGGAAAGTCGGACTCGCGCACGCCCATGTCGATCAGCGTGTTCGCGCCCACGCGGCCTCCGGCGGGGATCTCGGCGCGCTTCCCCACCACGGCGAGCCCGGAGCAGAGGTCCTCCGGGAATTCGCGATTGGGGCGCCCGTCGCCGCCGCCCACCGCGGCCCCCTTCCCGATCCGCACCGCCTTGTCCACGATCGCGCGCGTCACGCGCGCGCCTTCGAGGACACGCGTGTCGTGCATCACGATCGAGTCCTCCACCACGGCGCCGTGGCCCACGTGCACTCCCGGAAAGAGAATCGACCGGCGCACGGTCCCTTCCACGCGGCAGCCGTGCGCCATGAGGCTGCCCGACGCGTCCCCTTCTCCCGTGACGATGGCGGGCGCGCGGTCTTCGCTCGGAGTGTAGATGAGCCAGTCGGGGTCGTGGAGGTTGAGCGCGGGATAGGGCGAGAGGAGCTCCATGCTCGCCTCGTAGTAGGCGTCGATGGAGTCCATCTGCCGCCAGTAGCCCTCGTGCGCCTGCGCCACGACCGCCTGCCCCTCGGCGATCATCGGCTCGACCACGTCGTGCACCAGATCGGGTCCGATCTCCGGCGCCTCGAGCCGCGCGCGAAGCTCCCGCGCCTGGAAGAGGTAGATCGACGCCGGCATCGCCGAGCCCGGCTCGGGGGCTTCGTCCGGCAAGGCGAGAACGCGCCCGCCACCGTCGCTTCGCACGCCGCGCCGCTTCTCCCCGCGACCTCCCGGGGCGGGCGCGGTCACGATCGTGAGCGCGGCGCCGATCTGCTCGTGGCGCTCGATCAGCCGCGCGAAGTCCACCTTGGCGACCAGGTCACCCGAGACGACCAGGATGTGGCGCGCCTGCGCGTCCGCGATCACGTTCCGGTTCTGGACCAGCGCGTCGGCGGTGCCGCGGTACCAGTTGGTCTCGCGCTGCCGCACGTACGCGGGGAGCAGGCGGATGCCGCCGTCCCGGCGGTCCAGGTCCCAGGCGCGGCCGATGCCGATGTGTCCGTGGAGCGAAAGAGGAGCGTACTGCGTGAGGACGCCGATGCGGTAGAGGCCGGAATGGACGCAGTTGGAGAGGGCGAAGTCGATGACGCGGTACTTGCCGCCGTACGGCAGCGCCGCCGCGGTGCGGAGCCGGCCGAGCGCGTGGAGCCGATCGCCGCGGGCGCCGGCGAGAATCAGGACCAGGATCGGTGGATTCACGCTCCCGCGACCCCCTCACGCGGGCGCGACGCCGTCAGAAGCGGTACGACCCCGAGATCCGGTGACTCGCGTCGAGGTCGGCGTGGTCCAGATAAGCGTAATCGAGCCCGAAGCGCCGCATGCGAATGCCCGCGCCGGCGGCGAAATTCCGAGCCTCCATCCCCGCGCGGAGCGCCACCCGGCGCTCGATCCAGTACTCCACGCCGGGGTGGAAGTCGAACGTCACGCCGCCCAGGTGCGCCTGGCTCGCCAGCCGCTCGTCGGAGAAGCCGACCTGCACGTCGAGCGCCGCCGTGACGATGTGCCGCTTTCCGGCGAACGCCCGCGTCTTCGCGGCGCCCACCCGGAGCGCCGGCGCGATGAACTCGTTGGTGCCCGTGTTCCAGAGGATGCGCGTGGTGGTCACGTCGGAGACCCGCGCGCCCGCCGACCAGCCGCGCGGCCCGATCCAGAGCGCCCCCGCGTCGAGGCCGAAGCCGTTCGAGCGAAGGCTGTCCCCCAGCCATTGGCGGATGTACTTGAAGTTCCCGCCCACCGAGAAGCCGGGGCGCACGTCGCGCGCGTAGGAAACCAGGAGCGCGACGTCGTTGTCGCTGTCGAAGACGAACCGGCTCTCGTCCACCACCAGCCGGTCCTCGGGATAATCGAACTTGCCGTTGCCGTTCTGGTCGATGATCTCGAGACCGCGCGTGTCCGGGATCTGGTCCACGCCCAGGCGCACCAGCGAGAAGCCAAGCGCCTGGCGCGCGCGCCCCGGCTCGCCGATCGGCATGACGTAGGAGAGGAAGTCGTACTGGACGATGGAGCCGAACTGCTCCGCGTGCATCGCGGTGAGCTCGCGCCGCTCCAGGGTGGCGAGGCCGGCGGGATTCCAGTAGGCCGCGGTCCCGTCGTCGGAGAGCCCCATGAACGCGCTCCCCATCCCCAGGGCGCGCGCGCCGACGCCGATGCGGAGGAACTCCCCCGCGTAGCGCGTCGCCGAGGCGGCGGAAGGAAAGCCGAGGACGATCGCGCTCGAGGCCAGCACGACGAGAGATAGACGCCGATGGCGCATCATGGATCCTCGCGGATGACGGGCGCCGAACCGGGGCGAGGCGAGCGCGGGACCGCCGGTTGGCATTCCCTGCTACCCCCGACGCGCCGTCGGGGTCCGCCGCCGCAGGAGGCGGCCGAACGCCGGCGCGGCTTGGCGGGCTCGTCGCCGAAGGAGACGCGGCGCAGCGCCCGCCAGGCGACGTACTGCTCGATCAGCTCCGACTCCCCTTCGGCCACATCGGTGAAATAGCACGCCAGCTCGTACCGGGGCCGCTGCCGCGTGGGAGCGGCCTCTTCGCAGCGCACGATGACCCCGTCACACTTGACGATCTTCTCGCGCCGAAGGCGTCGGCCGAACGGCGGGAGAAGGATGGTGATCGAGACTTTCGTGAGCGGCGAGAGAAAGGCCCGGCTCAGGAACTGGATGCCGGAAGCCGAGAGATTGATGCTCTCGGTGGTCAGGACGGCGTTTTCGTCTCCGCCCGAGACCTGCATGGCGAGCTTGGCGGAGATGCGCGGCGACTTGCGTCGCTCCCGGCTGGGCTTGGTCATCGGCGCTCCTTGCGTGTTGGCGTTTGTTCCCCTCGTCCCCGGCGCCGCGCCGCGGCGCCATCGGTCACCGCCGCTTCCGGCGCGGTCCCGACGCTTCCACCTTCCCGTGCTTCTTCCCACGCCTTCCCGGCTTCGCGCGCGGTCCCTGCGCGGCGTGCTTCGTCCGGCGCGCCTTCGATCCCGTGGGCGTCGCCAGTCCCAGCTCCACTTCCCGCCGCGCCAGGTCGGCGCGCACGACGACCACCTGAAGCGTGTCACCCAGACCGAAGCGCCGCTTCGACCGGCGCGAGCGGAACGCGAAGCCGTGCTCCGCCAGAGTCAGCGTCGGATCGCCCATCGCCCGCTTCGGCAGAAGGCCGTCGATCTTCCAATCTTCCAGGGTCACGTAGACGCCTGCCGGCGACAGCCCGGAGACGAATCCGCGCGCCTCTTCCCCGATCCGCGCGCGCGCGAAGCGAACCGCCTTGCGCCGGTTCACCGCGCGCTCCGCCTCGTCGGCCGAGATCTCGGACTCCGACGCGCGCGCCGCCACCGACGCGTTCAGCCATCCGTCCGCGAACGTCCACGGGTCACCGCGACCCGACTCGCTCGCCAGGTAGCGCTTCACGATCCGATGATTCGCGAGATCGGGATAGCGTCGAATCGGCGACGTGAAATGGGCGTAATGGTGCATGCCCAGTCCGAAGTGGCCGACGTCCAACAAGTCGTAGCGCGCCTTCTCCAGCGCGCGGAGCAGATAGAGATTGATCAGGCGGTCCCGCGGGCTCGTGCCGTGGCTCACAAGATGCCGGAGCTGCTTCGCGTCCGTCACGATGGGCATGGGACCGGAGCGTCCGAGATAGCGCGCCGCCTCGACGAATGAGCGCAGCTTATCATAGCGAGGTCGCTCGTGAACCCGGTAAAGGAACGGGAGGTCGCGCGCGCCCGCGCGCCCGCCGACGATCTGATTCGCGAGCAGCATGAACTCCTCCACCAGCATGTGCGTGGGGAGCTGCTTCGACTCGCGGAATTCGATCGGCTCGCCGCGCGCGTCGAGCACCGGGCGAGTCTCCGGCAGATCCAGATCCAGTCCTCCCTGCTCGAATCGCCGCCGGCGAAGCGCGCGGGCCAGGCGGTCCAGGCCCCGGAGATACTCCGGAATTCCATGCGACGAATCTTTAAGCAGGCGCGCCGCCTCCTCGTACGAAAGCGACGCCTCGCTCCGGATCACGCCCTCCGCGATGCGCGCGCCCAGAAGCTCCCCGTCGGGCGCGAGCGTCGCGATCACGCTCACCGTGAGGCGATCCACGTCCTCCACCAGGCTGCAGAGACCGCCCGAGAGGGACGCCGGCAGCATCGGGAGCGTCTTGTCGGCCATATACACGCTGAATCCGCGCTCTTGCGCCTCCCGGTCCAGCGCCGAGCCGGGGCGTACGTAGTGGGTCACGTCGGCGATGTGGATTCCCACGTCGCAGTTCCCCCGCTCCGGATCGCCGTGAAGGGAGAGCGCGTCGTCGTGATCCTTCGCGTCCACCGGGTCGATGGTCACGACCCGCTCGCTACGGAAGTCCTCGCGGCCGGCCGCGGCGCGGGCCACCGAACTCTCGTCGAACCCCGCGGCCTCCCGCTCGGCCTCCGGATCGAACTCGACGCGCAGCCCCTCTTCCAGAGCGACGAGGAGGCTGTCTTCCCGCGCATCGTCCTCTTCGAAGACCGAGATGATGCGGCCGGTGATCGGATCGGGAGGCGTCGGGTCCAGCCGGACGATGACGCGCGCGTTCCCCGGAACGCTTTTCCGGCCGTCGAGCGTGAGGATAATCTCCTGGGGATATTCGGGGCGCTCGGGAAGGAGCGCCGTGACGCGCCCGCGAGGCTCGAGCCGCCCGGAGATGCCGTACTGGGTCCGCTCCAGCACCTCGAGGATCTCGTGGGCGTCCCCCTGCTCGCGGGTCTCGAGGTAGCCCGCGACCACGCGATCACCGTGGAGCGCGCCGTCCATCGCGAAGGGAGGAACGAAGAGATCGTCCGGCTGGTCGTCCACGCGGACGAATCCGTAGCCGAAGCGGGTGCGGGAGAGCCGTCCAACCAGCGTGCGGCGTTTCATGTCGGCGTCGGGACGGTCCTGTCAGTAGAAAATCGGCCCGGGCATCGGAGACCGATGCGCAACGGGCCGAGTGTCGAAGGATGGGCGGCGCTGGGCCGGCACCGCGGTCTCTCGCTTAGCGAAGCCGCTTCTTGTGCCGATCGCGGCGAAGACGCTTTTTCCGCTTGTGAGTCGCGATCTTCTTCCGTTTCCGCTTCTTTCCGCTTCCCATCGCTCTCCTTCGGCCGGGGCGGCCCTAATCGCCGCCCCGAACCATGCCTTTGAGCTCGTTGGAGGCCTTGAAGACGGGTACCAGCTTGGCCGGCACCATCACCTCGGCTCCGCTCCGTGGGTTACGCGCCTTGCGCGCTTTCCGCTCCCGCACCTTGAAGGTGCCGAATCCTCGTATCTCGATGTGCTTCCCCTCGCTGAGCGCCCGCGAGATGGAATTCAACAACTGATCGACGATGGCGGCCGTTTCGCTCTTGGAAATCTTGGTGCGGCCCGATATTTCGTCGACCAGATCGGCTTTAGTCATGGGAAACCCTCCCGTAACGATCGCCGCCGGCCCCTTGCAGCCGACCGGTGGAATCTAGCATCTGCCCATCTCCACGTCAATTACCGGAGGCGGTATTCCAGGCGGGGGCCGTGCGAGGAGAGGCCGGTCATCTGGTTCATCTTGCTGTCCACGAAGTCGAGGAACGAGACGCGGCGGCGCTCCTTTCGGACCACCACGGGCTGCCCGGTGATCCCGGCCATCTCCCCGGCCAGGCGGATCGAGTCGTCCAGGTCGCCGAGGCGATCGACGAAGCCGTATTCCACCGCTTGGTCGCCGCTGAAGATGCGTCCGTCGGCGTACGGCAGCACGTCCTCGCGCGCGAGCGCGCGCCCCTCGACGATGGTGTCGATGAACTGGTCGTAGACGTTGCTGAGCACGTCCTGGAGCAGCTTTTTCTCGTCGTCGGTCATGGGGCGCCACATGGTGCCGATGTCCTTGTACTTGCCGGTCTTGATCGTCTCGAACCGGATCCCCACCTTGCGGAAGAGGTCCTCGGTGTTCGGGAAGGTCATGATGACCCCGATACTCCCGGTGAGCGTCCCGGCGTTCGCCACGATCGAATCGGCGGCGCAGGCGACGTAGTAGGCGCCCGAGGCGGCGACCCCGCCCATGGAGGCGACGACCGGCTTCTTCCCCTGGTCCCGGAGCTTCTTCACCGACTCGTAGATTTCCTGGGAAGCGGCGACTCCGCCCCCGGGGCTGTCCAGGCGGATGACGACCGCGCGAATGCTCGTGTCGCGCTCCATGCGGTCGAGCTGGTCCACGATCGGCTCGGGATCGTCGATCTCCCCGACGATCTCGACCAGGCCCACGCGGCCGGCCAGGGGGGAAAGCGTCAGCCGATCCCCGCCGTTCAGCGCGAGGTTCACCACCAGGAACGCGAGACCGATGATCACCACCGACCCGGCGATCAGAAGCGCACAGCCCAGCAGCCATCGGTTTCGCGCCACGAAAGATCTCCTCGGGGAAATGCCGCGGGTCCGTAAACCGGCTCACCCTAACAGACGGCCGCCGGCGATACAAATGCAGGAAGGCGCGCGGCCTGTTTCACCGCGCGCCTCCTGTGGGCCTTGCGGCCCGAATCAGCTCCCCACCTGTGCCGTGCACCCAGTTCCGGTGAAACTGCGTCGTCTCGTCGAGGGGATCAGCTCAGGACTGGGCGATTCTCGCGAGCACGGCAGGGAACATCGGTTGGTCTAAGTTCGGTTCCTCCGTTGCCTGGTGGCGCCGTCGCGTCCGCTCCTGCACGCGTCCCGTCGTCGCCGCGTTGTTGTCTCTCTACAAAGGCAATCGCTGTGCCGCGCGGGTGCCCGTGGCGCGTGGCGAGGGGGCTTGGAGTGGCGGGAAACGACCATATGTAACTGACGCAGATACTGCGTGTTATGCTGATTGCGTGACGTGGGCTGTCAGGTGGAGCGGAGATGGGGCTTCGCCCGGGCCGGCCGGTGCCGTAGGAGGCCCCGAACCTGGGCGCAGGACCGCAAAGACGCGCGTGAATTCCCCCACGCGCTAGCGAATGATGAGGCTCTTCCCTGTCATCTCCGCGGGAGGCGCGAGTCCCAGGAGGTCGAGAAGGGTCGGCGCCACGTCGGCCAGGATGCCGGCGCGAAGGCGATGGCGCGTCTCGCCGGCGATCAGCACCGGCACCGGGTTCAGCGTGTGCGCCGTGTGGGGATCGCCGGTCTCCGGGTCGACCATCTGCTCGGCGTTGCCGTGGTCGGCCGTGACCAGCGCGTAGCCGCCGCGCGCCCGGACCGCATCGATCACCCGCCCCAGCCCCTTGTCAACCGTCTCCACGGCGCGCACGGCAGCGGCAATGACCCCCGTGTGCCCCACCATGTCCGCGTTCGCGTAGTTGAGCACGAAGAACCCGTAGGTCCCGTCAGCCAGCCGCGAGACCAGGGCGTCGGTCACCTCCGGCGCGCTCATCTCCGGCTTCAGGTCGTACGTGGCCACCTGGGCGGATGGAATGAGGACTCGATCCTCGCCGGGGAACGGCACCTCCTCGCTCCCATTCAGGAAGTAGGTGACGTGCGCGTATTTCTCCGTCTCCGCGATCCGGAGCTGCCGGATCCCCGCCGCGCCCACCACCTCCCCCAGCGTGTTCCGGAGCGGGTCGTCCTCGAAGAGCACCGGATAGGGGAAGGTCTCATCGTATTCGGTCATGCAGACGTAGTGGAGATCGAGAGGCCACTCGGGGCGCGGGAAGGCGTCGAAGGCAGGATCGGCCAGCGCGCGCGTGATCTGCCGCATCCGGTCGGGCCTGAAATTGAAGGCCACCACCGCGTCCCCGCGGGCGATCAGACGGGCATCGGGATGCGTGATGACCGTCGGAAGGACGAACTCGTCCCCCTCGCCGCGCACGTACGCGCGCTCCAGCGCCTCCACGGGGGTCGCCGCCTTCTCCCCTTCCCCCGCGACCATGGCCCGATACGCCTTCTCGGTGCGATCCCAGCGCTTGTCCCGATCCATGGCGTAGTAGCGCCCCGTGACCGTCGAGATGGCGTGCGGCCCCAGGGAGCGGAGAAGGGATTCGGTCGCCTCCAGCGAGGGGCGCGCGGAGCGCGGGGCCGTGTCGCGCCCGTCCAGGAAGGCGTGCACCGCTATCCGCGGCACGCGGGCCCGCGCGGCCGCGCGCAGCATTTCATGGAGATGGCGCTCGTGGCTATGCACGCCCCCCGGGGAGAGGAGGCCGATGAAGTGAAGCGTCTTCCCCTTGTCGCGCGCGTGCTGGAACGCGCCCTGGAGCACCGGGTTCTTGGCCAGGCTCCCATCCTCGAGCGCCTTGTCAATGCGGGTCAGGTCCTGGTAGACGATCCGTCCCGCCCCGATGTTCAGGTGCCCCACCTCCGAGTTCCCCATCTGGCCCGGCGGCAGGCCCACGGCCTCGCCGCACGTGGTGAGCGTGGCGCAGGGGTGCTCGGACTGGAGGCGGTCCATCACGGGAGTCCGCGCGAGGCGGACGGCGTTCCCCTCGACGACGGGGCTCAGGCCCCATCCGTCGAGCACGATCAGTCCTACGAGCGGGCGTCGCGCGGCCATGGCGCGGAGCCTATCACAGCGCCCGGGAGCGGAGCCGGAGCGCGAGGGCGAGGCAGACGGCGGAGCCCGCGATCGGGAGCCAGACGGGAGCAATCCACGCGTGGGGAATCAGGAAGACCACGTCCGAATCGGTAAGCCTCGACGGAAAGGCTGTCAGCGCCCGGAGGAATGCGTAATAGCCGAGGTCCCAGACACCGAAGATCCAGAGGCCGCGCGCCACGGCCTCGCGCGCGGCGGGACGCCCGAGACAGGCGACCGTCGCGATCATCACCAGCGTCGCCGCCTCCCGCCACTGCTCCAGGCGGAGTCCGTCGGGCGGGATGTCGTGAAACGGAGGGCGCCATCCGTCGGGGAAATAGAGCCGCTTCAACGTCACCACACAGGCGGCTTCGACGAAGGCCATGGCGACGGCGTAGAGGGTGATCCCCCACCAGCCGAAGCGCCTAGTCTGAAAGCGCCCCTGGGTCATCGGAGGATCCAAGGCCCCCGACTCTCCTCGAGGTCTGCCACGTCCACGACTTCCTCCAGGTCCCCCTCCGTGAGCCGCACGCCGAATCGCTCCTCCAGCGCCGGGAACAGCGCCTCCTCGACCTCGCCCGCGTCCACGGGCCGTCCCAGCGCCTCCCCGAGCGAACGGGCGTGCGCGCGAAGCTCGGCTCGAGACGCGTCCGGGTCCCTGCGGAAGGCGGCCACGTCGCGGTGGCGCTCCGTGAGCGGGACCGACGCGTGGCAGAGCGCGGCCCCTCGCGTGAAGCGCGCCGCGATCCCCGCCGATTTGAGTCCCGCGATCTGGACCTCTCCCGCCGCCGCGCGGGCGAAGCAGGGGCGATCGCCGGGCGCGGCGCGTTCCGCGGCCCGCTCCGAAGCGGCGACCACCGACGCGGGAAGTCCCACGCGCTCGAGCGACGCCGCCAGCGCCTCCGCCACCAGAAGCGCGAAGCGTCGCGGGCGCGCGGCCCAAGGACCGGGCACGCTCGCGGCCACGGCGAACGTCACTTCCTCGTCGTGAAGCACGGCGTCGCCCCCCGTCGGGCGGCGCACCACGTCGATCCCCGCGGCTCGGAGCGCCGCGGCGTCGTAGCGCCCCGGAAACGGCTCGGCCCGCCCCAGGCTCAGCGTGGGGCGGGCCCATCCGTACGTGCGCGCGGCGAAGCGGCCGTCGGACGCGGCGGCCCAGCGGAGGAGCGATTCGTCGAGAGCCATCTGGTCGAAGCCGGAGAGAATGACGTGGGGCAGCCGGATCGCGGCCGCCGGCTCGGGGCGGCGAAGCACCGCGGTCCTAGAAGCGGACGACGCCGAGCCAGGTATCGAGCAGGAACATCACGCGGCCGATGAGGAGTGAGACGCGCGCCATCACCGTGTATCCGTACGAGGCGCCAAAGCTCACCATGAGGAAGAAGACGCCCAAGCGCGCAACGCCGCCGACGGCTCCCTTGTGCTCGGTGGAGAAGAAGAAAAAGACCAGGGTCGCGAGAAGCCCGACCACGAGCAGCACGTTGTTGAACGACGTGGCGGGATCGCCCGGAATCCAG
This sequence comes from Candidatus Eiseniibacteriota bacterium, assembly GCA_031364935.1. GTDB lineage: Bacteria > Eisenbacteria > RBG-16-71-46 > SZUA-252 > SZUA-252 > DASQJL01. The sequence continues at coordinate 3,254 of JANLXD010000436.1, read as the reverse complement.
AGCGGCAGGATGCTTCCCGCCACCTGCTGCACCAGGTCCCCCTGCGCGAAGCCGGTGATCCGGAGCGCCGGGTAGACGCCGAGGATCATGGCGATCGACCAGCGGGAGAGCCAGTCCCCTCTCGGGAAGAAGCGCGAGAAGAGAAAGAGCGAGAGGACCAGCGGGATCACGAGCAGAAGGTGCCGGTCCATCGCGAACGGCACCCCGAAGAGCGGATCGATCAGGTTCGGCTTGATGGATGAGTAGTAGGTGAGGACCACCCAGTACCCGGCCGAGACCCCGACGAAGAGATGCTCGCAGAATTTGTAGACCGGGTTGTCCTTGTAGAGGAACGAGAAGATCCCCAGCGTGAGAAGCGCCGCGATCCAGACGCCGATGTTCGGGCTCAGGTGCATGCCGCTAGCGCCTCCGGCTCCGGTCCTCGCCCAGGAACGCCAGGTTCCCAAGGAGGATCATGAGCGCGATGAAGATGTGGGCGAGCGACTGCGCGTCCATCCCCCGGGTGGCCAGCGCCGGGTGCTTCACCAGCACTTCGTATTCGGCGCCGCCCGCCATCCCCCCGAGGAGTCCGCGGAGCTGCCCGGTCTGGAGGTAGGGATAGTATTCGGGCGCGCTCACCGCCGTGACGCCGGCCACCATCGGCAGGTGGTACCGCGACACGACCTGCTGCACCCATTCCTTGGTCCCCGGATACCCCGCGCTGATGCTCACCAGGAGCGGGAAATTGGCGTAGTTCTGGATCCCCTTCATGATGGGGATCTGGTCGATCGGCACGCCGCGGCGGTCCACCGGGAACGTGCGCGGGATGCTCGAGCCCATCTGCGACATGACCAGCTCGTTGCCCGCCTTGTAGCCCAGGTTCACGTAGTCGATCCCCTCCTTCTTCCCATACTCCGCGGCGGCGAGCCGGAGCACCTGGTCGGTGAGGGGCGGTCCGCCCGGATAGAGGGCGAGCCCGATGATCTTGATGTCGCGGCTCATGAGATGCCGGGCCGCGGCCAGGTGCATCGGGTAGTTCTCGGCCACCGTCGACGGATCGTAGTCGCCGGCCAGGAGCACGGTGGACCCGCGGGGCACCTTCTCGATCGCGTCGTAGAAGCCGCGGGCGCGCGGGCTGGGCGCCACCGGCGCGATGTGAATCCCCACCGCCAGCGGGACCACCACCAGGAGTCCTACCGCGAGGAAGATCCACCGGCGGTCCAGCCGCTTGAGCGATTCCAGGCCCGGGCTCATGAAGTCCCTCCCGCCCCACGGCCGCCGTAGGTCCGCTCCATGCCCAGGATGAGGCGGATCCCGGTCGCCATGACGCCGAGCGCCGCGCCGATCAGGATCCCCCGCTTGGCCGCGTTCTGCGGCACTTCCATCAGCCAGTCGGCCGCGGCCGGGATCACGGGGTGGATCGCGTTGCCGATGGGCACGCGGCCGATCATCAGGATGAACGCGGCGATCGCCAGGAGAAGCGCCTCGAAGGAGCGTATCCGGAACGCGCGGAAGGCCGCGGAAGCGATGAAGAAGGCGAGGAGCGAGAACATGGTCGCCGACATGGAGGAGTAGAACGTGTTGTAGATCCAGGTGAACTTGGAGGGGGGATCCAGGTAATGCGTCCCCTCCGAGAATCCCACGACCGCCGTTCCGATCATCCCCGCGAGGAGCACCAGCTTGAACGGCCAGTCGCGCGAGCGCGCCGAGAGCTGACCCAGGTTGATCCGGAGCAGGTTGGCCACGCCCAGCACGTAGGTGGCGCCCACGATGACGATGACCCACTGCTGGATGTCGTCATAGAGCGTGCGGATCGCGGGGTGCGGCACGAAGAAGCCGATCAGGCAGAAGAGCCCCGCCACCAGCGTGATCACGGTCGGAACCTGGTTCTTCACGGTTGCCTCCTCATTGCGTGGCGAACCAGGAGGCCACGATCGGACTCCCGAACGTGGTGAGGATGCACCCGATCAGGATGACCACGATCAGGATCAGCTTCACGATGTCCGACGCCTTCAGGCTGCCCAGGAGGAGCGGCTCGTTCGACAAGAGCGCGCTCGCCGCGTAGTACTCCTCTCCGATCAGCGTGTAGTCGCAGGCCACCACGAAGAAGGGCATCTGATGCACGTTCGCCGTCCCGGCGATCTGGATGGCGCCGATCGAGTGCCCTGTCTCGGCCAGGAGGAGCGACTCCGCGAAGAATGCGCCCAGGAGCAGGTTCGCCGCCGGGCGCTCGCGGAGCATCATGCCGTTGACCGCGGCCACGTACGCGAATTGCTCGCTCGTCACGTAGCGCACCATGTCGGGCGAGTAGGCGTCGGCGCGCCCCACGTCCTGATAGCTCGACTTCACGACCTCGTCCGCCACCGTGTAGACCGCCGGCGCGTTCGTCGGCACGGAGAGATGGGTTTCGTACTTCGCCGTCATCCGGGCCACGTTCGCGAGGATGATCATGCTCGCGATGGTCTGGATGTCGTCGATGTCCTGGACGCCTGGGACGTAGAGGACGCCCTTCCCCATCTCGGTCGCGCGGCCGATCGCTTCCTCGATCGCGACGAGCCCGGGGATGGTCCTGAATCTCCAGCGGGTACCGCGGCGCGCCTGGGCGATGTAGTAGAAGAGCACACCGAAAAATAGAAGCAGGACGACGAGCACGTTGATCTTGGTCGAGTCGATCCACTCGGCCCCCGGCGTCGCGGCCGCGGAGACCTCGGAGTCCATCGCGGGATTCGGCGGATCGGCGAGGAGCTGGTACTGGTAGACGGTCCCGTTCTGGATCCCCTTCGCGTCCTCGCTCTCGTCCGTGAACGCGTGGACCGTTCCCGCCAGCGTGTCGATCGGGGCGAACGTGCCGCCGCCCTCTCGCCGGAGCAGAATCCAGTGCGCGGGGGGAGGCGTGGGCGACGTCCAGGAGAGGCTGACGCTCTGGCCGCGGTCGTTCGGGGTGTTCACGGCCTGGAGCGGAAACGAGGCGGCGGGCCGGACGGAGAGAAAGGTAGCCACCGCGACCAGGGCCGTGACGAAAAGCGCGGCGCCGGGAAGAGGCGAACGGCTCCGGCCGGAGGCTTCGCTCAGAGGCACGCTCCGAAGCTACGTGGCGGCGGCACGGGCTGTCAAGTCGGGAGCGGGGTGGGACATGGCGTCAGGACTCGATCATCTCGACGTTCGCGCGCGGGAGGAGGACGTGGGATCCATCCCCGAAGTCCACCTCCAGCACCCGGACTTTGGCCTCGGTCTCCAGCGGAGTCAGCTCCGCGGGAAGCGCGGTGACCTTCCCC